>CAMOXE010000077.1 GCA_946628865.1 uncultured Clostridia bacterium
TAGCCAAGTCAATTCATATCCGAACTCGTTTAAGCGTTGGACTTTCGGCGTATTTTCACAAATTCTCACTTGTAGTATGAGTTGCGACTGCATTCGCCTTTGTAAAAATCCACTCGAAATTGCACCGTTTAAATGCTTTGCACCTTAAATAAAGTATTTTGCGAGTATTTTTGGTGAGAGCGAGCGTAATAGAACGCAAAAGACTTATTTAAGGCGAGTTCGGATATGAATTGACTTGGCTAAGCCGATTATATCCATTTTAAAGCGAATATATACCGAACAAGAATAATTTGCGGATAAACTATCTTTAAGTCCTACATATTATAATCCTGTTTTTCATACATTATAATATGAAAAAAGCGGCGACGGCAATAACGCTTGTAATTTTTTTTCTCATAATGATTTTTACGCCTGCGGTATCCTGCGCGAAAACCCGCGGCGGCGAAGATTTTCCGATAAAGACCGAAACGCCCAAAGTAATATTGACGCTATGGAACGTCGATACCTTCGAGGGCGGTTACGGTTCGAGAACGGATTATCTGTCGCGTATTTGCGATCGACTGACGGATAAAGGGATATTCGTTATAGTATCGTCATACGGCTTGGAGTCTGCCGAAAAGAAAATAAACGGCGGAGTTTTGCCGGATATTATATCTTTCGGCGTCGGTGCGGATTTCGTCTTGGCTAATGCGCAGCCGCTTGCGAAAAGTGACTTTGTGGGCGGAGAGGCGCTCGGCAGAACCTATGCCGAGCCTTGGTGCAGAGGCGGATATTTTTTAATATCCGAAAACCCCGTTAACGAGCATATAGACCGACTTATCGTCTCAAAAGGCAATTATAACAATCCGCTTTGCGCTCTGCATTATTCTCCTTACGAGGCAAAGGAGACGGTGGTTTTGGATCCGCTTTCCGCCTACGTCGAATACTTAAAGGGCGGAGCGGTACTGCTCGGGACACAGCGGGACGTAAGGCGACTTACCGTAAAAAACAAGCCGTTTACCGCGGTGCCGCTCGAAGAGTTTTGCGATCTCTATCAGTATATAGCAATCACTTCGGCAAACGCGGAAAAGATACCTTATGCGAAGTCCGCGCTTAAATTCATCGTCGAAAATTCGGATAAAAACGTGTCCGAAATAGGCATGCTGCCGATAGGTAAAAACGCGCAAAGCGACGCGCTCGGCGCATACGATACGTTAAAGACGGATAAAACGCTAAGTCCGTTTACAATGCGAAAAACCTTGGAAGAACTCTTTGAGGCACTCGAGGGCGGCAATGCGGAAGAAAAGTCCGTAAAACTTGAAAACACGATAAAACACTTGTAATTTTATTGATTTTGTTGTAAAATAGGAGGAAAGAGCAGAATTGAAAACTCTTTATGAGAAAATATCCGAAAAACTCGGCGTCAACGTTAAAATAAACGAGCCGCTGTCGGGTTACACGTCGTATTCGACCGGCGGCAATGCGGACGCGGTGTTTTTTCCAAAGACCGAAGTCGAGGCGAGAGCGCTGACCGAGGAATTGAGGGATAACGGTATAGAATACGCGGCGCTCGGCAACGGTACTAACGTACTCGTTTCCGACGACGGCTATCGCGGGGCGATAATCTCCACGGCAGAACTTAAGGGCATAACCATAAGCGGCAGCGTTTTGAAAGCGCATTCGGGAGATAAACTTTCCGAGATTTTGGACTGCGCCCTGTACAATTCGCTCGGCGGCATAGAATTTTTATGCGGAATACCCGCGACGCTCGGCGGCGCTATCGCCATGAACGCGGGCTGTTTCGGCAAAAGCATAGGCGACTTCGTCTTGTACGTTACTTCCGCGTCAGGGATATATAAGCGTGCGGAGTGCGGTTTCGACTATCGCACGAGCAGATTTTCAGAGAAAAACGACCTCGTGATTTCGGCGTGCTTAAACCTTGAAAACGTCGAATACGATTTGTCGGAGAATAAGTCCGAGTACTTTAAATCGTTAAGGCGCACGCGCCAGCCGAGAGGCAAGTCTTGCGGCAGCGTGTTCAAAAACGACGGATATTATGCGGGCAAGGTCATAGAGAGTTGTATGCTTAAAGGCTATTCCGTGGGCGGGGCGCGCGTTTCGGATAAACACGCAAACTTTATAATAGCGGAAAAAGGCGCGACGAGCAGCGATATAAGTCAATTGATAGCGCATATCAAATCGACTGTAAAGCAAAATTGCGGCGTAGAACTAAAAGAAGAAATACGGTATTTGGGAAGATTCAGCGATGGAGATGACGTATGACTTGCATACTCATACCACTTTCAGCCACGGCAAGGGCAGTATAGAGGAGAACGCGGCGGCGGCGAAAGCGAGAGGATTAAAGGGGATAGCGATAACCGATCACGGTTTTGCGCACCCCGCTTTCGGCATGCGCAGGCGTAAACTTGCGGACATGCGTTTCCACGTCGAAGAGGCGAAAAAGCAGACGGGCATAGACGTCTTTTTGGGCATAGAATCGAATATCCGCGGAATAAGCGGAAAGTTGGACGCCGAAGAAAGGGACTACGAGCATTTGGACGTGCTGCTTGCGGGCATTCATAAGTTCGTAATATCCGACAAAATCCCCGACTACGCGAATATGCTGCTGAGAAATATCGGTTTCGCTTATCTTAAAATTAAACCGACGAAAAAACAGATCGAATACAATACGAAAACTTATATAAACGCCATAAAAAACAATCCCATAGACGTGTTGACGCACATAGGCTTTTTCGCACCGTGCGACGCGGAAGAAGTGGCTAAGTGCGCTCGCGATTACGGAACGTATATCGAGATAAACACCAAGAAATCGCATTTGACCGACGACGAGTGGCGGAAAGTAATAGCCACGGGCGTTCGGTTCGTGGTAGACAGCGACGCGCATTCGGTGGATAGGATAGGCGACGTCCGCCTCGCGGAAGAACTGTTTAAACGCGTAGAGTTTCCGATGGAAAGAATAATGAATATCGACGGCAGAACGCCGGACTTCAGATTTGCCGAGTATAAAAAGAGGCGGATATAGCGATGAATTTTTCGAGGGAAGTTAAATCCGAACTTATGGGGAGGAGATTCGATTCGTCGTGTTGTCGCCACGCGGCGCTTTCGGCGTATATCCGAACTGCGGCGTTCATAGAATCGCGCGGCGGCGAGGTCGGTTTTGAATTTGCCTCCGAAGGCGAGGCGGCGGAATACTTTAAAAACATAATAGTATCCGAGTACGGCGTAGAGCCTGAAACCTTAAAAGAGGACAAGCCCGGCAAACGGCAAAAGACGGTCTATACGTTCGTAAACGATAAAAGTTTAGGCGTTTTGGTAGATCTCGGTCTTGCCGAGGTGGACGAACGCGGGGTCGCGATAAAACTTAATATAGACGAATACGCGATAGAAAACGAGTGCTGCAAGACAGCGTATATAAAGGGCGCGTTTTTAGGCAGCGGCAGCGTAACTTTGCCGTCGGCGGACAAGGCAACGGGGTATCATCTCGAATTCGTCTTTACGAATTATCAGACGGCGACGGATTTTTGCGAACTTTTGAGCGAACTGTATTTTATGCCGAAACTTGCCGAGCGCAAGGGCGGGTATATAGTCTACTTTAAAAGCCGCGACGAGATAACCGAACTCTTAGGCGTAATGGGCGCGAGTAAAGCGGTTTTGAAACTGTCGGCGTTTACGGTGGAAAAAGATTTCAACAACACCGAAAACAGGCGTTTAAACTGTGAAATGTCGAATATGACGAAACAGATAGACGCGTCGGTAAAACAAGTCCGCGCGGTGCAAAAAATCGACGAGACGGTCGGGCTCGACTCTCTCGACGATAAGTACAGAGAGGTTGCGAAGGCGAGGCTGAAAAACACGGGCATGACGCTGAGCGAACTTGCGGCTATCCTCGGAATATCAAAGAGTTGTTTAAATCACAGACTTAGAAAAATAGTGGAAATATCCGAAGAATTATAGGAGAAGAAAATGAAGAACGTAATACTTACCGGCGATCGCCCGACGGGCAGACTGCATTTGGGACACTACGTCGGAGCGTTAAAGCGCAGGGTTGAAATACAAAACGCGGGCGACTATGAAAAGATGTACGTCATGATAGCCGACGCGCAGGCGCTTACCGACAACGCCGAAAACCCCGAAAAGGTGCGGCAGAACATAATCGAAGTTTGTCTCGACTACTTATCCGTAGGCGTGGACCCGAATAAATCGACGATATTTATTCAATCGCAAGTGCCTGCGCTTTGCGAACTGTCGTTTTATTATATGAATTTGGTAACGGTATCGCGTCTGCAGAGAAATCCGACGGTAAAAAGCGAAATACAGATGCGGAACTTTGAAACGAGCATACCCGTAGGTTTTTTCACTTACCCTATAAGCCAGACGGCGGATATTACCGCGTTCGGCGCAAATATAGTCCCCGTCGGCGAGGATCAACTTCCGATGCTCGAACAAGCGCGGGAAATCGTCAGAAAATTCAACGCGATATACGGCGAAACGCTCGTCGAGCCGGAGGCGGTTTTGCCGAGCAATAAAGCGAGTTTCAGACTTCCCGGTACGGACGGCAAGGCAAAGATGAGCAAGTCGCTCGGAAACTGCATATATCTTGCGGACGAGCCGGACGAAGTAAAGGCGAAGATAATGAGTATGTATACCGACCCCGACCATATAAAGATAACCGACCCCGGAAAACTCGAAGGCAACGCGGTGTTTACCTATCTGGACGCGCTTTGCGAGGACAAGCACTTTGCCGAATTTTTACCGGAGTATGCTAATTTAGACGAACTGAAAGCGCACTATACGCGCGGCGGGCTTGGCGACATGAAGGTAAAGAAGTTCCTAAACGCTGTGATACAGTCCTTGCTTTCGCCGATTCGCGAGAGAAGAAAGGAGTGGGAGAAGGATATTCCCGCGATATACGAAATACTTAAAAATGGCAGCGAACGCGCCAAAGAGGCGGCGGAAGAAACGCTTTCAAAGGTGAAAGACGCCATGAAGATAAACTATTTTTCGGACGAAGAATTGATAAGGGCGCAATCCGAGAAATACGGAAGAAGATAAACCGCTCGGGCGCTCCGCCCGTCGACTAAAACGTGTAAACCAAATATAAAAAGCGGGTAAAACTTGTAAATTCACAAGTTTTACCCGCTTTTTGAGCAGTTTTTATCGCTTTTCATAAGAATTAAAGATATTCGGCTGTAAGACGTAAACCCCGTTGCGAAAATTTGCGCGTTTTCGCGGATTTAAATCAAATCGGCGTCCGCTAAGATAAGTTTAATTTTGAACGGCTCGGCGGATTTAAGCGTAACGCAAATTATGTGTCCGTCAAAGATCTTCGAGCGTGAAAAATATTTTTCCCCGAGGTAAGTTTTTTCGCCGTCTGAGTTTGACGGAACTTCGTTTAATCGACTTATAAGCCCGCTTCCTACGCATTTCAGTAGACTTTCTTTAGCCGTCCAAGCCGAAAGGAACTCCTCTGGAGAAGAAATATTCGCCCGCTCGGCGGCGCTTAAAATTTTGTTTGCAAAGCGAAAATCGATAGGCTTAATTTTCTCCACGTCCACGCCCGTTTCCGCGTTCGCCACGGCGAGCGCCGCGTAGTCGCCCGAGTGCGACAAGTTGAAAAACGCGCCGACTTTATGCGGCTTTCCGTACTTGCCGTAAGATAACGGGAGCGGCGGCGTGTATGCGTTTAAGAGATATTTCCCGGCTATTCTGAGCGTTTTTTCGCGCTCGGATTTATATTTATTGACCTCGGCGAGTTGGTTTTCGGAGAGGCGGCTCGTAAAAAAATCCGCTTGCGCCGAAACGGCGTCTGCGCTCAAAAGGTAAACCGTAACTGTCGTCATAAAAAAATTATAGCGAACGCAAAAAAAAATGTCAAGCGGGCGTTTAAAATTCTTGATTATACACTTAATAAATGTTATAATATATTACACGGTAAGATGTAATGGCAGACGAAAAAATAAACCACAACGCGGCGGAAAACGTTTCCGCTGCAAAAAAGAGCGGCGAGGAACAAATAAGCGAACCGCTTAAGAGTTTCGAGGGGTCCGAAGCCGAAGAAATCGCGAAAGCCGAGGCGCAGACAGACGGTAGCCCCGAGCCGCAAAAACGCAGATGGCTGTTCAATTTCTTCCTGATAGCGATAATCGCTATCGGGGTATATTTGATGTTCAGAATAACCTCTGAGTTTAACGATACCCATAAAACGTTATGGGATATTTTAAACGAGACGGATATGCTCTTTGCGATCCTCGCTCTGGCGGTACTCATAGTTATTCTCGGCTCGGAAACGATGAAGTATTCGGTAATCATGCGTGCGCTGACGGGTAAATCGCATTTCATGCTCAGTCTGAGGACGATGTTTCTCGGCAAGTATTACGACAATATAACGCCTTTTTCGACGGGCGGTCAGCCGATGCAGATATACTTCCTTTGCAAGAACGGTTTTGCGGGCGGTATTTCCGGCGCGGTCATAATGATCAAATATTTCGTAAACACTTTCGTCTGGGTAATCATCGCGGGCGTGCTTATGGCGTTAAATCCCGGCGCTCTCGGCTCGGCGAGCGGCGCGGCGACTTTGCGTATTCTCGCGTGGGTCGGCTGGGGAATAAACATGGTCATTCCCGTTTCGGTGGTACTTTTCGTCATATTGCCGAGGTTTTCTTACGCGCTCGTAAGAGGGGTAATATCTATAGGCGAAAAACTCAAGATAGTCAAGGACAAAGAGAAATCGCTTGCGCGTTCAACGAAAGTGGTAACCGATTTCAAGGCGTCTTTTGCCATAATGTCGAAAAAACCGAAGATGCTCGTATCGCTCGTGGCGTGCTGCGCGGTAGAGACGTGTTTGACGTTTGCGTTCCCGTACTTTATCGTTAAGATGTTCGGAGGCGACCTCGGCGGAATTTCGGCGGCGATTCAGATAATGGCGATAAACGCGTTTACGGCGTTCGCGGTGTCGGTCGTACCGACGCCCGGAAACAGCGGCGTATGGGAAGGCGCGAGTTCGGTCGCGTTCAAGACCATAGCCTCGTCGGCGTGGGTGCTGTTTACCTGGAGATTTTTCGTATATTACATCTATATCATTATCGGCTTGGGAATTACCATATATGAAGTTTTAAAAAATACTCTCGGCCGCAAATCGGTAAAGAAAAAGAAATGAAAATACTTTTAGGAATAGATACTTGGTATCCTAAATTCGACGGAGTTGTCGTTACCGTCGAGAATTATTGTAAATATTTAAACGAGGGCGGGACTTGCGAAGTAGTGGTTCCGAATTATAAGGTAAAAGACGAGTCCGCCGCGCACGCGGAACACGCGAGGTTCGTGAAGTCTTTCAGACTTCCCGTTTTCAAAGGCTATGCCTGTCCGTTGCCGTCTTTAGACGGGAAACTCGAACAAGAGATTAAAAACGGCGGTTACGACGTGTTGCACGCGCACTCGCCGTTTACGATCGGAGACTATTTCGTGAAGATGGGTAAAAAATACGGCATACCCACGGCTTACACTTTCCACACGAAGTTTAAAGACGAATTTGAAGCGCGCTTTAAGGAAAAGTTGATACCTAACTATATGATGAAACGGATAATGAAAACTATTTCCGGTTTCGATAAGGTTTTCGCCGTTTCCGAGGGTTCCGCCGAAACTCTGAGGAGTTACGGCTATAAAGGCGATATAACCGTTATAAGAAACGGAACGGACATGCCCGTTCCGACTCCCGAGCGAGAAAAAGAGCTCCTTGCCGCGGCGAACCGCGAGTTCGGCTTGGAAAACGCTAAAAACGTCTTATTGTACGTCGGCAGGCTCGTCGAGGTAAAGAATATACCGTTTTCGCTTAAAGTCTTCAAAATGCTTAAGGACGCCGGCGAGGACGTTTGTTTCGTAATAGTCGGCGAGGGCGAGGACGAAGAGCGGCTGAGGGGTATAGTAAAAGACCTCGGGATAGAAAACGAAGTCAAGTTCGTTGGCAAAGTAACGGACAGAGAATTATTGCAGGGGATATATCTTAGGTCCGACTTGTTGCTTTTACCGTCCGTATTCGATAACGCCTCGCTTACGATATTGGAGGCGGCGTGCGGGAAATTGCCCGCCATGGTGCCTACCGGCAGCAGTATTTCGGAGGTTATTTCAAACGGCGAAAACGGCTTTATCATAGACGAAAAAGAGGAAGTTTGGGCGGAAAAGGTACACGCGTTGCTTTTGGACAAGTCCAAACTGAAATCCGCGGGCGAAAGCGCGGCAAAGACGATTTACAGAACTTGGAAAGACGTCGTGGACGAAGTGAAAACCGAATACGCAAAACTTAAAAATCAATGAAAACAAAACGGAGGTATGCCGTTTGATTAAATTTATACACTCAGCCGACGTGCATTTGGGCGGCGGCAACGGCTCGGGTTTTCCGAAAGAAATCGCGGACGAAATACGCGCAGAAGTCCGACTGACTTTTAAGAATATGGCGGACTTTGCCGAAAGAGAAGGCGTGTCCGTCATTTTGCTTGCGGGCGACGTATTCGATTCGGACAAGCCGTTTAAAAAGGATAAGGACTTTTTTTACAGCGTAGTAAAAAGTCATCCGAGCATAGATTTTTTGTATTTAAAAGGCAATCACGACGCGTTCGGCGAAACCGAAGTTCTGCCGAATTTAATTACTTTTTCGGATAAATGGACTACGGTCGATCGCGGCGTTAAGTTTCACGGCTTGGAGATGACGAGGGAAAACTCGTCGTCTCTTTATTCAACTTTAAACTTAGACGAAAACGACGTAAACGTCGTAATACTCCACGGCACGAAAGGCTCGGGAACGGGCAAAGACGTGGTAAATTTATCTAAACTCCGCGGCAAGAATATCGACTACCTCGCGCTCGGGCATATCCACACTTATTCGAGCGAAGAGATAGACGAGCGCGGCGCTGCGGTCTACAGCGGCTGTCTTTCGGGCAGGGGCTTTGACGAAACCGGCAAAAAGGGGTTCGTTCTGGTTCCGGTCGACGGCAAGACGGTTTCGCACGAATTCGTGCCGTTTTCGAGAAAAATAATACGCGAAGAGACCGTGGATATAAGCGCTGCCGCCGACGCTTACTCTGCGGCGCAAGTAATTAAAAACACAGTAAAAATCAACCGCGGCGACATAATAAAGATAAACGTCGTCGGCTCGCTCGGCGCGGATATTCCGGATCTCGGAAAAGACTTAAACGATTATTTAAGCGGCGAATGCGAGTATATCGAGATAAAGGATAAAACGGTTTTAAAACTCGACCTCGCCGCAAAAATGCGCGATAACACGCTTATAGGCGAGTTTATACGCGCGGTCGAGGCAAGCGATAAGTACACCGAAGAAGAAAAAGCGAAGATAATTTCGTTCGGGCTAAGGGCGATAAACGGAGAAAAAGTAGATTAGAAATATGAAACTGATATCTTGTTATATAGAAAACTACGGCGCGATATCCGAACGCGAAATAACCTTCGGCGACGGGATAACCGAGTTTTGCGAGGCGAACGGCTACGGAAAGACGACTATCGCGTCGTTTATAAAAGCGATGTTCTACGGTCTTGACGGCTATAAATCGAACACGAAAGAATTCGGCGACAGAAAGCGGTTTTACCCGTTTTCGGGCGGGCAATTCGGCGGAAACTTAACGTTTGAGTTTAACGGCGACACCTATAAAGTCGAGCGGTTTTTCGGCGAGAAGAGCGAAACGCAGGATAACTTAGTCGTATTTAAAGGCGGCGAGCAGTATTACGGCTTTGACGGTAAAATCGGCGAAAGCGTGTTCGGGCTTGACAGAGAGGCGTTCGAGCGAACGCTGTTTATAGACGCGACGGATATAAAAATATCTTCTACGGCGTCTATAGGCAAAAAACTCGAGGGGATTTTAGGCGGCGAGGGCGACGAGAACTTCGACCTCGCGGCGGAAAGACTGAAAACCGCCGCAGGCATGTATAAAAAATCGAGAAAAGCCAACGACTATATTTCGATAGAGAAACGCACGAACGACAGTCTCAGAGCGGAAATAGAGAACGTTTCCGCAATAAAGGCGTCGCTCGAGCCGAAGTACTCGTCGCTCAGCGAACTGAAAAAGGACGGCGGGGCGATAGCCGAGGAACTGAAATTCGCCTCGACTTTAAACGAAACGCTGCAAGCGTGGGAAACGCTCGACCGACTTACGGAAAAGGCGAACGGGCTAAAGCGCGAACTTTCGCTAAAGCGCGCCGAATATCCTTCGGGCGTTCCCGACGAGAAAGACCTTATGCGTGCGGAGAGGGCGCTTACCGAAATAACCGCGCTGACGGCTATGAGCGATAAAGAGAGCGAGGACGTAAACAGTCGGAAACTCGACTATTTAAGCGAAAAATTTTCTATAGGCGTGCCGGGCGCGGACGAAATGGCCGAAATCGAACAACTGATAAGAGAATATCAAGCGGCAGATGAGGAATACCTCGCAGTTCCGGAGTATATAGAGAGCGAAACGAAAAAAGAGCCGTATAAAAACGACAAATTCAAGCCTGTCGCGATAGTCGGCGGTGCGATTGCATTGATAGGAATAGTCGCGTTGTTTTTCAGCGGCATAGTCGGCGGGGGGCTTATCGCAATAGGACTGCTTGCCGTAGCGGCAAGCGCCGTTATAAGCGTAAACCAAAAGATGGACGCGCTCAAAACCGAAGTGCAAAAAGAGCGGGTTTTAAATCCCGAAAAGCAAAGGCTTAAAGAGCGGTTGACAGAGATTAATCGACCTATAGAGCGGTTTTTCATAAAATACGGCTATAAAGAAGGCAGATACGAAACGAGGTTCGCGCTTATAAATAAAGACGTCTCGGACTTTAAAGAACTTCAAGCCGCAAAAGAAATCCGCGCAAAAAGAGCAGAGAAACGCGCGGAAGAGACGGAGAGATTAAAATCCGAGATAAAGGAAATATTCGCGGCGAAAAACGTAACGACGGATAATTATTCTGAAACGATAAAGTCGTTGAGAAGATACGCCTTCGAGATAAGCGCTTTGGAAAAAAGATGCAAAAGCGCGGAAGTCGAGGCAAAAGAATACGCAGAGGCTAAAAATTTAAAGGAAAGACCTGCCGCGGAGAAAAAGGACGTCGAAGCGCTGATAAGAGAGCAAAGGGAATTGTCCGCGCAAGTTACCGCGCTCGAAAAGGAGATACGCGACGGCGAGTGGGAGGCGGAAAGACTTGACGATCTCGTAGCGTTAAAGGCGAAGTCGGACGAAAAGATAAAGGAGTATACCGAAAAATATAAACTCCTCTCCGCCGCAGCCGAATTTTTGGAAGAGGCGGAAAAGAGCATTATAGAGAAATACGTCGGACCGATAAAGCGCGGGTTTACCAAATATTCCGCGGCTTTGGAAAAGGCGCTCGGCGAGAAAGTCGGCATGAATAAAAACTTCGAGATAAGTTTTGAAGAGGGCGGAAAAGAGCGCTCTGAAATGTACAAAAGCCAAGGCGAAAGGAGCCTCGTGGCGCTGTGTTTTCGCCTCGCGCTCATAGAGAATATGTACGGAGGCGAAAAACCGTTTTTGGTGTTCGACGATCCGTTCGTACACCTCGATAACGAACATATAGGCAAGGTTATTGCGCTTTTAAACGAACTGTCCGCGGGCTTTCAGATACTCTATTTCACTTGTCACGACAGTCGCAGTCTCGCTGCGAAAAGTTAATGCTTTATACTTTGTAATTTCTGCTGTAAAACTCTTGACATAAGCCGCTGAAATGTGTTAAGATTATATCGCAAAAAGGGAGTAGGGCCGCAAACGCGGAACGGTATCGTCAACACGGTTGCTCGCATGCAATCCGGTATCGCTTTAAATCCGAGACTTTTGTCGCGAAGGGGCGGCAAAGGTCTTTTTTATGTCAGTCGTTTGAACTCCTTATCTCCTGAAACCGCCATAATCTTTGTTTAATATTATTTTTGTTCGGCTATTGTGAGGTTAACGTATGCTGGTAGCAATTTTACTTTTTATTTTAGGTTTAATACTTTTGATCAAGGGCGGCGATTGGTTTGTGGACGGCTCTACGAAGATCGCCGAAATTTTCAAAATCCCCGAGATTCTGATCGGCGCGACGATAGTTTCCATCGGAACGACGCTCCCCGAGGTAATGGTTTCGGCAAGCGCGGCGCTTTCGGGACACGCGGAAATATCTTACGGCAACGCGATAGGCTCGGTTATTTGCAACACGGCTCTGATTGCCGCTATCACGATCGCGATACGACCGACCGCGGCGGACAGGAAATCGCTTTTATTGCCCGCGATATTCTTCTTCGTATCCGCGGCGATATACGCGGCAGTCGCCTACTTTTTCGGAAAGTTTTATAAGATAATAGGCATTATATTCCTTTTGGGCTTTTGCGCTTATCTGTTTTTATCGGTAAAAAGCGCGAAAAAATCCCAACTGTTATCCCCCGAAAACGCGGAAGAGGAAATGCCCGCAAGCGAAAGAAAGCGCACGCTTATTAAGAACGTCGTACTTTTAATAATCGGAGCGGCTCTTATAACCGTCGGCGCAAACCTCTTGGTTGATAACGGCACGATAATCGCCGAAAAAGCGGGTGTACCCGAATCTGTAATAGCGCTCACGTTTATCGCGCTCGGGACTTCGCTCCCCGAACTTATCACCGCGATAACTTCGCTCGTCAAAGGCCATAGCGCGCTATCTCTCGGCAACCTTATCGGCGCAAACCTTTTCAATATAATATTCGTTTCCGGCTGGGCGATAACTCTTTCGCCGACGGCTTTTGCTGTGCCGAGCCAGACGTTCTACGGCTTTAACCGTTCGCTTATAATCGATATTCCCGTAATGTTTACGGTAATGCTTATATTGGTCGTTCCGCCGCTTGTAAAGGGTAAACTCTATAGATGGCAAGGCGTAACTCTTCTCGCCATCTACGCGGCTTTTTGCGCCTTGCAATTTATCGCGTAAAATAACTTACCTTGCCCTCGGTTACGAGGGCAATTTTTTTATAAAAATTTTTAAATATGACACGCATATGACATATTAAGTGATTTATAATATAGAAAAACGGAGGCGTGTTATGGATTTAGTAGCGGGGAAAATTAACGTTTTAAGGGTAGCGGAGAGCAATTTTATAACGGCGGAGAGAAAGTTTTATTCCGAAAACGCGCCTTACAGTGACGCAGAGAACGATTATAAAAAGGCTGCGGCAAGGGGGCACGCGGCGGCGCAGTATATGTACGGATATATGCTGTCGCGCGGGATAGGCGAGAAAGTAAACGTAAGACGCGGAATGCGCCTTATAAAGTCGTCGGCGCGCAAGGCTTACGCCCCTGCGATAATAGCGACGGCGCTCGGGTACTATTACGGTTTCGGGTTTAAAAGGAGTTTAAGGCGCGCGGCGAAGTATTGGGCTAAAGGCAACGCGATGGGAATAAAAGAGGCTACTTACTATCTGGCGCTTGCGTATATGAAAGGCGAGGGCGTGAAAAAAGACGAAAAAAGGGCGAACGAGTTGTTCGCGGTCGTAAATTTACACGGATTTAATTTTTAGCGGTTCTAAAACGATACCGCCGTTCATAAGGTATATCGTAACGGAGGACTATTATGAAAGACGGAAACGGTATTTACGCGGAGATGCTCGAACTTCCCGTATCGTCGTGCGATGTGGTAATAAAACCCGCGCGGCAAAGGAAGAGAAAGAGTTTAAAACAACAGGTCATAGCCAAAGTCAATTACGACGAGGCGGTAACGGCTAACGCAGCCGAGGAAGAGCAGATCGAAGAGATTGCGCCATTAAAAGACGAAAAGAAAAAGAAACGTAAAGAAAAAAGACTTAAATTCGATATAATTTACGCCGAGGGCGTGGCGATATTCTTATTGATATCGGCAATACTTTTAACGAATATTTTCTGGGAAGGCAGCGGGATAAACGCGATAATGAAAAACGTATTCGGCGAGACTTCGACGGTTGCGGACGCGAGGACGTATTTAAACTTCAGCGCGAAAGCGCCGAGCGACGCTTTAAGCGCCGAAATATCCGACGGCGTGATAACGTTAAGCGGCGAAGGCGCGATATATCCCGTATGCGACGGAACTCTGACTTCGGTTTCGTCGGTAGACGGCAAGTATACTTTGACGGTAAGCCACAGCGACGTGTTCAAGACGGTAATTTCCGGACTTAACTACGTTTACGCCGAAGAGGGCAACGAGGTGTATAAATATATTCCCATAGGCTACGTCGGCGGCGGAGACGTAACGGTCAGCATGTATAACGACGGAGTTTTACTTACCGGTTACGTCTTAGAAGGTGGAAATATCGTATGGGAAAGTTGAACGTAAGCGTTCACCCGATATTCTTCATATTCGGAATATACTTTGCCGCAACCGGCAAAGTATTTTCTTTTCTCGTATTTACTTTTTCCGCCGTAATTCACGAACTCGGCCACGCCTATGCGGCTGAAAAATGCGGCTATAAGTTGAAAAAGATAACTTTAATGCCTTACGGCGCCGTTATTTCCGGCGATATACACGGCATAAAATATTCGGACGAAATAAAGGTCGTGTTGGCGGGACCGCTGGTCAATTTATGCGTCGCGGTATCGACGCTCGCGCTGTGGTGGGTATATCCGCCGAGTTATCCGTATACGGAACTCTGTTTTACGGCAAACGCGTCGCTTTTTCTGATAAATCTTATTCCCGCTTACCCGCTCGACGGCGGAAGATTTTTACTTGCCACGCTGAGTTTATATCTAAAGCGCGCCACGGCGGTAAAAATAGCGAAGGTAACGGGGTATATATTCGCGTGCGTGCTTTTAGGCGCGTTCGTGTATTCCGTGTATACGGAAATAAATTTCACGATACTTTTTTTCTCGCTGTTTATACTTTTCGGCTCGATCGACGTGAAAAACGAGAGCGTATATATAAGAGTATACGGCAACTATTCGACTGTTTCCATAAAGAATTACAAGGAGATAAAGACGGTTGCGGTAAATTCGGATTGCACGGTAAAAAACTTTCTGGAACTTGCCGACGGCGACGCTCTGTATCGGCTATATGTCTATGACGAAAGCGGCGTATTCAGGGTGATAGAGCCGAGCGAACTCTCGTCTATACTTGAAAAGAAATCCATATATGAAAAATTGATATAAACCAAGTGGCTACCGCCGAACGCGGTAGCCACTTTAATCTTGATATTCAATCCTTTTTAAACCCGAGTTTTATAAGTTCTATGAATTTTGGCTTGTTTCCGTACATAAGCACGCCGAATCTGTAAATCTTAGCGGACAATATTCCTACGCCTATTACAGAGCCGATAAGTATAAATATCGAAATAGCAATCTCGTACCAGGCTACCGTTCCCATCGCGATTTTCGTAAACATCGCCATGGGCGAGGTAAACGGCAGGTAAGAACATATCGTCATCAGTATTCCGTTTACGTTTCCGCTCGTCATAGCCGTTATTACGACGAAAAATCCGAATAAAAACAAAAACGTTATCGGCATTACCGAAGTGTTTATGTCCTCGAGTTTGGTCGCGGTTGAGCCTATCGCGCCGTATAAAAACGCGTATATCAAAAACCCGAGTACGAAGAACGTGAGCATAAACAAAAACAGCGAAAACGGCATGTTGAATATAGACTGTATTATCGGGTTACTCAGTCCCGCCTTGTTGATATTGAAGAAAAGTATCGCCGAGCCGAACACTACGAGCAGTTGCGTAAATCCCGCAAGGCACGCCGCAAGCACCTTTCCGAACATCATATGCGAGGGCTTTGCGCTTGTAATTAAAACTTCCATCGCCTTGGAACTCTTCTCGGTTGCAACGCCGGTTGCGACCATTTGTCCGTATAAAAGTATTACCATATACAGCGCGAAAATCATTATATAAGTATATAAAAAGTTTGCCGCCTGATCCTTGCCGAGAGTTACCGTCTCGCCGTCGATCGTCGCCGTAAGTATGGCTATAGCGTCGTTATCTTCAATTCCTTTGTCTTTAAGCGCGTTCAGACGGTATACCGCAAGTAACGCCTCTTCTGCGGTTTGGGCGTTCATATCGTAGAGCGTCAAGTTGTCCACGAGATATTTATACTTCGTCGGAGAATAGACTATAAACGCGCACTCCGCCTCGCCGGAAGTTATCTTTTCGCGAATTGTATCCTCGTTTTCCGTAGTTTCCACTATTCTATATGTGGAAAAGGTGTCGCTAAAGCAGGATTTGACGAAGTCTTTGATTTCGCTGTCCTCGCTTTTTACAAGCATTACGGGGTAATTAGAAACTTCGTCGTCTACGCTTATAGAAGAAATGATATTCGGCAAAAAAGTCGCAAGCGCGATTACGGCGACTAAAAATATCGTAATGCCGATAAAAATCTTGTTTTTAAAGTAGCCCTTAAGTTCAAATTTAAAAATCGTCCAAAACTGTTTCATGGTTTAGTCCCCCGCATATTCCACGAATATATCGTTGAGCGACGGCTCGAACACCTTAATTTCGTCGAGGTCGTAGTTTTCGGCAAGCCGTTTCATCACCTCGCGTTTCTCGCTCGGGGAGTTTAGTTTAA
>CAMOXE010000078.1 GCA_946628865.1 uncultured Clostridia bacterium
AAAAAGAAGCAAATGTGAACAAACCCAAAATTGTAATGGGTGATGCAACAATTGTAAGCCACTTTAATTCCCAGTTAAATATTTATAAAAATATCAATAATAATTCTATGAAACAAAAAAAAGACAGTAATATTGAAAAGTTTCAAAAAGCATTTTTATCTTATTATCATTTGCGCACTATGTTAATCTTATAAATGTTGTCAAAAATAATGTTAAGGAGTAACCCGTATGGATTACAAATTCGAAAGAGGAAAGTTTACCGAAGAAGAATTGGAAAGTGCGATAATCGAACTGTTTACAAGCCAAGGTTATACGCACGTCCACGGCGACGAAATTCATCGTGAATATAAGGATATTCTGCTTTTAGATGATTTAAGAGAATATCTTGTTTCCGCATACCCTTCTTTAACGGAAACGGAAATTAAAAAAGTCATAAGTAAACTTGATAATCTTCCTTATATACCGTTATATGAAGGAAACAGAGAAGCATTTTGGCTTTTAACACAAGGATTTGACCTTGTAAGAGAAAACCCGAAAGAACTCCCCATACATATTGATTTTATCAACTTTGACGATATAAATAAAAACAATTTCAAAATAGTAAATCAATACGTTGTAGAAATAAGCGGAAACGTGCCGACCGACGTAAAGACGCGCCGACCCGATATGCTTGTTTTTATTAACGGTATTCCCGTCGGTATTTTTGAATTTAAAACCGCCATAGAAGAGGATAAAACCGTTCACGATGCGTGGAGGCAAATTACGGTGCGTTATAATCGTGATATTCCTGCCATTATGAAATACTGTATGTTTTCCGTAATATCCGACGGGGCAAATACAAGGCTTGGGACTATTTTTACGCCGTATCAATTCTATTATTCTTGGAACAAGGCAAACGAAACCGATACGGTTGCAAACGGTATAAGTTCACTATTTACCATGATTGAAGGCGTTTTTGCAAAAGAACGTATGCTTTCTATTTTGCGTGATTTTATTTTTTATCCGGACAAAGGGAAAGAACAAGACAAGCATAGAGAAGAAGCGATTATTTGCCGTTACCCGCAATTTTTTGCGGCAAATAAAATGCTCGCAAGCATCAAAATGCATCAAAAGCCTAACGGCGACGGGAAAGGCGGCATTTATTTTGGTGCAACCGGTTGCGGTAAAACGTATACTATGATGTTTTTATCTCGTCTGCTAATGCTTCGTGACAGCAATGCTTTCCATAACCCTACTATTATTCTTATAACCGATCGTGAAGACCTTAACGATCAAGCGTCAAAGTTATTTGTTAGAGCAACAAAGTATTTAGGCGATACTAACGTCAGAAGCATTGAATCTCGTCAAGATTTGAAAAACACTTTGGGTATGCGCGAAAGCGGTGGCGTTTACATCACCACTATTCAAAAGTTTTGCGAAGAAATCGGCGTATTGTCAAACCGCAGCAATATTATTTGTATTTCCGACGAAGCACACAGGACGCAAACGGGAGTCGGTGCGAAATTAAAGAAAACCGAGAAAGGGATTTTTACGACTTACGGATTTGCAGAATATTTGCGCCGTAGTTTTCCTAATGCAACTTATTGCGGATTTACGGGAACGCCCATTGACGAATCTATTGCAGTATTCGGCGATATTGTTGACAGTTATACTATGCGTGAGTCTGCCGACGACGGGATTACCGTCCGTATTGCATACGAGCCGAGGCTTGCGCGTGTTGTGCTATCGGATGACCAAGCAAAAGAGATTCAAAAGTATTACAATAAATGTGCAGAGCAAGGTTCTAACCCCGAACAAATAGAAGAAAGTCAAAAAGCAATGAGTCGTATGACTGCTATTTTGGGACATCCCGACAGGCTTAAAAAACTTGCAAATGATATTATAAATCATTATGAAAAATTGTGCTCCGAAAAACCGCAAATCGTCCAAAAAGCAATGATTGTATGCGCGGATAGGTTAGTTGCGTATCATTTATATGAAGAACTTATTAAAGTCCGCCCCGATTGGGCTGTTGTCAAAAAATGCGACGACGAAAGAAAACTTACAAAAGAACAACTTGACAAACTGCCTAACGTTGCAAAACTTAATTTAGTCGCGACTCGTGGCGAAACCGATAGAGACAAAGGATACGACAAATTATACAACCTTTGCGGGACGAAAGAATATCGTTCTAAACTTGACGAATACTTTAAAAATGACGATTCGAATTTCAAAATCGCTATTGTGGTAGATATGTGGATTACGGGGTTTGATGTTCCGTCGCTTGCGGTTATGTATATAGATAAGCCGTTACAGAAGCATACTCTCATTCAAACTATTTCGCGCGTTAATCGTGTATTTGAAGGAAAAGACCAAGGCTTGATCGTTGATTATATCGGCATAAGAGACGAAATGATGGAAGCGATTAAAATCTACGGCGGACCGCAGCAAAGCCCCGTTGATGAAATTTCCATTACTCTCGGAATATTCCGTAATCACTTAAAACTTATAGACGATTTGCTTTGCAATTTCAATGCTACGAAATTTTACGTCGGTTCGCCACTTGAAAGATTGCAATGTCTTAATCTCGGTGCGGAATACGTTCAATCTTCCAAAGAAATGGAATTACGGTTCATGGCGCTTTCGCGCAAATTAAAAGCCGCCTACGGCATTGTGTTCCCTACGGGAGAACTTACGGAAGCGGAAATAAATAAGGCGCAATTCTACTTGGCAATCAGGTCTATTATTTACAAACAAACCAAGCCCGATGTCCCAGACGCCGAAATGATGAACGCCGTCGTTGAAGAAATGGTGAGAAAAGCAATTTCCTGCACAGGCGTGGAAAATATTGTTGACGTTAATAAGTCGGTTGATTTATTTAGCGAAGAATTTGAAAAACAACTTTCTGCGATAGATATGCCTATTACAAAGTTTAACGCACTTATGAAACTTTTGAAAAAGGCTATTTCAGGCTATGGAAAAATCAACAAAGTCAAATCTATAGAATTTGACGAGCGTTTGCGTAAAGTAGTCGAAATATACAATACCCGTGATAAACTTGTGTTTACAAGCGAAGTCGTTGCCGATTTTGTCAATGAACTTTCCGACGAGCTAATAAAAATATTTAAGGATTTGGAAGAAGACAAGACTTCGTTTGAAAAAATGGGCATCACCTACGAAGAAAAAGCATTTTACGATATTCTGGTAAAAGTCCGTGATGATCACGGGTTTGTTTTTGAAGACAAGAAATGTATTGATTTAGCGAAAAAAATAAAAGTTCTCGTTGATGATAACTTACAATATGCCGATTTCTTTAAGAGAGATGATATAAAAAATTTATTGAACGAGAAACTGACTGTTCTATTATATAAAAATGGGTATCCGCCCGAATGGGACGAAGAAGTTTTTGAAAAGGTCATGGAACAAGCAGAAAACTTCAGAAAATATGTGTAGCATCCGTTCATAAACAAGTTTGATTTTAAGGAGTCTATTATGAAAAAAGAAATCACGATTAGAAGTAGTACGGCGGAGTATCTAACTTACGTTTCCGCCGTGGGCGACGATAAAAACAGTATAGAAGTCCGCTACGAAGACGAAAACATTTGGCTTACGCAAAAAATGCTCGCTGAACTTTACGGCGTAACGACGGCAACAATAAACGAGCATATAAATACTATTTATGCCGACGACGAATTAACCGAAAATGCAACTATTAGGAAATTCCGAATAGTTAAAAAAGAAGGACAAAGAACGGTCAGCCGCGAAGTCAATCACTATAATCTGCAAATGATAATAGCCGTGGGATTTAAGGTGAATAACGAAAGAGCCGTTCAATTTCGCAAGTGGGCAAATTCTATCGTCAAAGACTACACTATTCAAGGTTGGGTAATGGACGAAGAACGCTTAAAAAACGGCGGAACTATCCTTACCAAAGACTACTTTGAAAAGCAACTCGAAAAAATCCGCGAGATAAGGCTTTCGGAAAGAAGATTTTATCAAAAAATCACGGATATATATGCAACGAGCATCGATTACGACGCGACGGCGAAATCGACGCAGAGATTTTTTGCCGCAGTTCAAAACAAATTACACTATTCAATACACGGGCAAACGGCGGCGGAAGTTATCTATAACAGAGCAGACGCTGAAAAGACGAATATGGGCTTGACTACTTGGGAAGGCTCGCCCGATTCCAAAATTCATAAATACGACGTAATCGTAGCCAAAAACTATTTAACGGAAGAAGAATTAAAGCAACTCGAACGGCTTGTTTCCGCGTATTTGGATTTGGCGGAATTACAGGCAATGCGACATATCCCTATGACTATGCAAGATTGGGAAGAAAGGCTAAACGGCTTTCTTAAAATGTGGGACAGAGACGTTTTGAAAGACAACGGAAAGATTTCCGCGGAAATAGCAAAGGCAAAAGCGGAAACGGAGTTTGAAAAATATCGCGTAATACAAGATAGGCTTTATCAAAGCGATTTTGATAGATTTATTCAATTGGAAAACGCTCTCAAGAAAAAGGACGAATAAGGAAAGTTTAAAAATAAGCAAATAGCGAAAGAACAAACATATTATTGTTCTGTAAATGGTCCATTAGGTGGGCCATTTATTTTTTTTGTGAAAAACTTTTTTCAAAGCCCATAGCGTGTGTGCTTTGACTATGATAAAATTTTCAAACTTGAAAGTAGGTTTCAATTCGAGGTTAAAACATATAAAAAATTTTTTCCAAACGGCCAGTTGGGTTGGCTCTTTGAGTAGTATTACTTTGTAAAGTTTTAAATTTTTTCCAAAACCGGACATTAGGTGTCCTATTTGAGTGTTAAAATAGCAAAATCAAATATTTTAGCAAAATATTATTCTGCACTGACAGGCATTGTCAGCACAATAAGAGTATAATGCTAAAAAATTTTTTAAATAGTTCATTAGGTGAACCATTTAAATGGTAAAATATTAAAAATTTTATAGCGAGTGGACACCCATTGTCCAGTCGCTCGGAGTATAATAAAGTCCTTGTATCATTCGGACAAGTCTTTGTCCGACGATAGAATAAATAAAAAAATAAAAGGAGATGATGCGTATGTGTGTTTTAATAGACGGGCCGACGGTCTATATACGGCGGTAAATAAGGTTAAGGAGGGTTTATGTTAGAAAAGTTTACTTTTTACGACTTATACTATAAAGCACTAAAAGATGAAACGGACGAAATTGCGGGAAGAACTATAAAAAATATCTGTAAGGTTATGTTCACGGAAGAACAAATATCTCCCCCGCAAGACGAGAAAGAGCGTTTTGAATGGGAAAACCTACTGCTTACGTTAAACACCGTCAAAGCAATCGAAACGGCAGGTAAACAACCGCGAACGCTTAACAAGAAGATGAAACGTTTTACCTTTTATACGGCTTATTACAATGCAATCAAACTGCTCGGCGATAGTGATGCGGGAGCATACATAAAAGCGCTTTGCGAATACGTTTTTAACGGCAAAGAGCCGAAAAATCTATCCCCTGTTGTAGATAAATATTTCGGCTATGCAAAGTGGAATATAGCGATTTCAAAGATGCGGATAAGCGCGGGCAAAAAAGGCGGGAAAGCGACACAACAAAAGGAAGTAATTACGCTTGACAAAATAAAAACGGAATTCGGCTTATGGGGAGATATATTAAACCACGAATATTTGAAAGACGTTGATTTGGACGACGCTTATAAGTATTTCAAAACGCACCCCGATTGCAGACGAAAGTCTTTATTTGTTGCAATGAAAGAGTATTTGCAAAGTAAAGCAAACGGTTTTTAAGTGCAAGCAAAAAGTGAGTTAAAAAGGTGATTTTGCAGGCAGGATAAGAAAAGTGAGTTAAAACTCGTTTTTGACGGCTTTTTAAGCGGGATACCCGCCTTGCCGAACAGAACACAATGTTAAAAAATTTTCTTATATAGAATAATATTCTTGACTTCCATAGCAATAAAGAGTATAATGTGTGTTAATACGATAGTGTGTTTTTAGGAGGTCTTATGAGAAAAAGAGAAGATACGCCCGCAAGATTAGCACGCAGGCGATACGAAGAAAAAATTAAAGACAAGAGAAAGGCTGTAAGCGGCAATTTCGGAACAATGATACCAAGACCGCTATTTGAAGAAATAAATACCTTTCTCAAAGAGAACAAAATAACGAAAGTCCGTCTTATCCAAGAAGGATTTAAGGCATTGCAAAAAATGAAAGATGATGGAACATTGTATACGGACTTTCTCAAAGATTAAAAACAGGAGAGTTTTGTTTATGGTAGCAAGCCATTCGACGGCAACGAGAGCCGTTTTGTGAAACAATAAAAAGATAAGGAGATTTGAAATATAGAAAAAGGCAACAAGTAACAGCAATAACAGATTCGGAAATATTAAGCGAGGTACTTAAAGCGATGAGAGAGCAGACTGACATTTGTAAGCGACTTCTCGAAAAAAACGGATCTGCTTTCCGGAAAGGGAAAGGAAATCTTAAATCGGGCAAATTAAATTTCACGAAAAAGGAGATAAGACAAATGCCAAGATTAAAAGATTTCAAAATAAGAATAAAAAACGACAAATATTATGAAATAAGATTCAGAAGATACGGGTACAACGTAAGTTTTTCAAGCAAGAACTTTGAAGAGGCAAAGCGCAAAGCGTTTGAGTGGCTCGGTAGATTTGAAGAACATATAAGACCGCAAGTTCATTTTACCGTTTTGTCAAAAAGCGAAAGTGAGCATTTCAACATAAGTAAGAAAGTAGGGTTTAAAAGTTTTGCGGACGACTACATTTACAGCGTCCGAAAGAAGCGTGTAAAAGCGTTGACTTTTACGACCTACAAAAACTATTACGAATCGGAAATACTGCCCGTATACGGAAAAATGCGTTTAGCGGAAATCAAGCCTTACCAGATACAAAAACATTTGGACAAATTGCACACCATAAAGCCGAGAGGTTGCGAAGACATAAAAATGCTCTTAAACGGAATATTTCAATACGCCGTCGATAACGGCATATTGGACAGAAACCCGATGAAAGCGGTTTACGTCGAAAGGCACGAACGCAAAAATGGCGCTGCGCTCACTCCCGAACAAGAACGTAAATTCGTTCGGGATATACGAGGGACTAAAAACGAGTGGGTTTATCTTAAAATGCTGTATTCGGGCGTAAGACCTTGCGAAATAAGCGGAATAGTCGAAAATGCGGAGAATAACACTTTGACGATAAAAAACGGCAAACTAAAAAGTTATCAAAAAAACAAGACGAGGACGATTCCGATTTTTCCGAAATATAAAGAGACGCTTTCTCATCCGATAAGAGAGTTCGTTTATTTGCCGGATCTTCGAAACGATTTCAAGAAGTATCTTCCGAATAATAGTCTGAAAGATTTGCGGCACACTTTTACGACGAGAGCGAGAGAATGTGGCATAGATAATGAACTCGTCGCCGTGTGGACGGGGCACAGTCTCGGGAACATAACGAGCAGCGTTTACACGCATTTTTCAAACGAATTTCAGCAATCGCAAGCCTTGAAACTTAAATACGAATAATGATAAACTACCGTTCGGTTTTCCCCGAATTTTCCCCAAAAAGTCGGATAAAAGTCGATTTTTAGGTAAAAAGAAACACAATATATTGTATTGAAGTTTTTACTTCACACAATATATTGTGTCCGCTGGTGACCCCTACGGGATTCGAACCCATGATACCGCCGTGAAAGGGCGATGTCTTAACCGCTTGACCAAGGGGCCGTTTATTCAATTGTGAATCCCTACTACGGGATATTGCCGTTTCCTCTTCGAGGAGCCTCGGCAAGTTACTGCCTTTCGGCAGATAACCGCCCCCATGATACCGCCGTGAAAGGCGACGACTAATCGCTTGACCAAGGGGTCGTTTATTTAATTGTGAATCCCTACTACGGGATATTGCCGTTTCCTCTTCGAGGAGCCTCGGCAAGTTACTGCCTTTCGGCAGATAACCGCCCCCATGATACCGCCGTGAAAGGCGACGACTAACCGCTTGACCAAGGGACCGTTTATTTAATTATCTATGTAAATTCCTGCTCGGACTTTTTATCTGGTAGCGGCGGTCAGATTCGAACCAACGACCTGCCGGGTATGAACCGGCCGCTATAACCAACTAAGCTACGCCGCCATTTTTTGTCGGCACTCCCCGCAAATTCTTGCGAGTCTGCGGGAATTGCCTTAATGGTTGCGGAGGTGGGATTTGAACCACACGACCTTCGGGTTATGAGCCCGACGAGCTACCAAGCTGCTCCACTCCGCGCCGATAATGCCTATATATCTTATATTAAATTTTCGGTTTTGTCAACTGTTTTATACCGTTTTTGAAAAAATTTTTTTCAATCGGTAATCCCCGAACTCACACCTCGTATTCCGTATGCGCGCTCGGGTCGACAAGTATCGTTTTGTAGTCGGTATATATAACGCTGCCGGGTTTTGCGCCCGCGGTTTTTTTGACGAATTTCTTGAAAGCGTAGTCTACCGGGACTTTGTTGCCTTGTTTTGCGTCGCTGTAGTTGGCGCATATTTCCGCCGCCGACTTTATTACGGATAACGGAATTTCTTCGCCTTTCGTCTCTATTATGACGTGCGAGGAGTGATAGTTTTTCGTGTGTAACCAGATATCGCCGCTAAACGCCCTCGACGTTAAGCGATCGTTTTGTACGTTGTTCTTCCCGCGCTTTACCGTAAAGCCCTCGATCAGGTACACGGCATACGGCGATTCGCGTTCTTCTTTCTTTTTCTGTTTTGGCGCGGAGATAAGCCCGGCGGATATGAGTTCGCGTTCTATATCGTCGAAGTCGGAGATCTCGCTTGCCGCGGCGAGTTCAAACGCAACGCTTTCCAAATACGCGATATTCTCTTTCGTTTTTTGGCGCTCCGGCAGAAGTATTTCGAGAGCGCGTTTGTCTTTGGCGTATTTTTTATAGTACCGCTGCGCGTTTTTGCCCGCGGAAAGTTTTCCGTCGAGGGGTATTTCTATCTGCTCGCCGTTACCGTAATAGTTCTCCGCAACGATCGACTTGTCTCCGGGTTTTATTTTCCACACGTTTGCCAAAATCAAATCGCCCTTGATTTTCAATATATCGAGTTTTTCCGCCTCGGCGATTTTTTCTTCTTCGCCGACTAAGCGTTTGGTAAGTTTTTTGAGTTGCCCGTTTACCGCGTCGGATAATTTTTTCTTTTTGAGATCGAACGCCTTTTTCGAGTTTTTAGCCGAGTAGAAAAAGTCCACCGCGTCCGAAATCGACGAAAATTCTGTTTTTTCGCCGCAGAGAGTATAATAATCGCAGACGTAAAAATCTCTTAATTTCCCTTCGCCCGTAACACAAGGGGAGATTTTCGGCGAGAGCAGAAACTCCGCGAGTTTCCGATAGGCGTCCTCGGGTGAAGAAAACGGAAAAACTCTTCTTGCCGCCTCTGCCGCCGTGGAAAACGAAAGTCCTTTTATATTCTCGAACAGGAATTTTTCTTCGTCTCCGCCGCAGTATCTTGCCATTGCCGCAATAGTTTGGTTTTTGTCGAAAATATCCGCTTTATCCTGAGGTTTCGGCAAGAGATATTTCGCGCCGGATATGGTAAGCCTCGAAGTCGCCACGTCCAGCGGAGCGGTTTTCAAACAGCCGAGTATAACGCCGTTTTCAGTCAAAATCAGGTTGGAGTACTTGCCCATTATCTCGCAGTACAATACTTTGACGACGTTTTCTCTGAAATCGTTTTTACAGTCGAAAGTTATTGCGACTATGCGCTCGAAACCGACGAGTTCGGTCTTTTTAATTACCGCGCCGAGCAGGTGTTTTCTAAGCAACATGCAGAAATTCGGCGCGACTTTTGGCGCGGGCGTTTCGCGCGAAGTAAAGCAAAGCCTGCACGATTCCGCACCGGCTGAAATCGCGAGGAGTCTGCTGCCCGAAACGGTATAGACCAGCAAGTTTATCTCGTCTTTATCCGGTTGGGTTATTTTGTTTATCTTGGCGCCTTGCAGCGCCGCGTTCAATTCTCTCGCCGCGTGCAGCAGCGAAAAAGCGTCTTGTGGCATATTTCCATTATACACGCTTTTTATAAAAAAGTAAAATTATTATATATAATACGTTTGCAAAAGTGGTTAAAATATGCTAAAATACTATGGCATAGATATAATTTGGAGAGGAAACAACAATGAAGTACGTTTTTGAAAAAGGCGAAAAAAGCACCGTTAAGATAACCGTTACCTTGACGGAGAAAGAGTGGAACGACGCGCAAGACGCGGCTTACCAAAAGAGCAAGGGTAAGTTCAGTATTCCGGGGTTTCGTAAGGGTCACGTTCCCAAGTCGGTAATACTTCGCCAATACGGTCCCGCGGCGTTTTACGAGGACGGCGTAAACGAGGCGTTCGTAAAACACTATTACGATATTTTGGACAAAGAAAAGGATATTCAGCCGATCGATCGCCCGGACGTAGCGATAGACGAGATAACCGACAAAAAACTCAAATTTACCGCAACCGTACCCGTTAAGCCGGACGTTAAACTCGGCGCATACAAAGGTATAAAGATCGAAAAAGTTGAGTATAATGTAAAAGATGAGGAAGTTACGGCGGAAGTCGAGAGGTTTTTAAACCAGCACGCGACCGAAGAGAAGGTCGAGGGCAGGGCGGCTAAAGACGGAGATATAACGCTTATAGACTATAGCGGCGCTATCGACGGCGTGAAGTTCGACGGCGGAACTGCGGAAAAGCAGACTTTAACTTTGGGCAGCAAGACGTTTATTCCGGGATTCGAGGAGCAGATAGTCGGCATGAATATCGGCGAAACGAAGGATATAACGGTAAAATTCCCCGACGATTACGGCGCGGAAGATTTAAAGGGCAAAGAGGCGGTGTTTACCGTAACTTTGCACGAGATAAAGGAGAAAAAACTTCCCGAACTCACCGACGAATTGGTTAAGGAAAAGACGGGCAACGACACGGTTGAGGCTTACAAGGCGTCCATAAAAGAAAGACTTCAAAAAGCCGACGACGAGCGTTCGGAAAGAGAGACCGAGGACAAGATAATAAAGGCGGTCTCCGACGCGAGCGAGACGGATATTCCGGACGTGTTGATCGAGAACGAGATAAACAATATGATACAGCAAGTATCGTATAGACTTATGTATCAGGGGCTTAAGTTCGAGGACTACTTAAAGTACACCAACCAGACCGAAAAGGACTACAGAGACGGTTGCCGCGAAAGCGCTAAGGAACACGTTAAAACTCAACTCGTAATCGACAAGATTCTTTCCGAAGAAAAGATCGAGGCGAGCGCGGAAGAGATCGACGCGAAGATAGAAGAGCAGGCAAAGGCGGTCGGAAAGAGCAAGGAAGAATACGCTAAGAATTTCGACGCAAGACAGAGATCTTATATCGAAAACAATATCGTAATCGACAAACTTTTCAAGTTCTTAAAGGAAAACAACGAAATAATAAGCAAATAAACGAGGAGAGAATATGGCTTTGATACCCATGGTCGTAGAGCAGACCGACAGAGGCGAGCGTTCATACGATATATACTCAAAACTTTTGGAAGAGCGTATAATATTTATAACGGGCGAGATAAACGACGCGCTTGCAAACACCGTAGTCGCGCAACTATTGTATCTCGAGGCCAAGGACTCGGAGAAAGATATAAACATATATATAAACTCTCCGGGCGGAAGCGTATCGGCGGGGCTTGCGATATACGACACGATGAACTTTATCAAGTGCGACGTATCTACGATATGTATCGGTTTAGCGGCGAGCATGGGCGCGTTTTTACTGTCCGGCGGGACGAAAGGCAAGCGTTATTCTCTTCCCAACGGCGAGATAATGATACATCAGCCGCTCGGCGGAGCGCAAGGTCAGGCGAGCGACATAGAGATTCAAGCCAAGCACATTTTGCAGATAAAAGAGAAACTCAACTCCATCATTGCGAAAAACACCGGAAAGCCGTTAGAGCAAGTCGAAAAGGACACCGACAGGGACAATTACTTGACTGCCGAAGAGGCGCTTTCTTACGGGCTTATAGACAAAATATTTTATAACAGATAGGTAGAAAATGGCAAGCGGAAAAGACAGCGGATTGGGCGACGAATTATTCTGTTCGTTTTGCGGAAAACCGAAATATCTTGCGAAGAAACTCGTAGCGGGGCCGAACGGCGTGTATATATGCGACGAGTGTATAGATATATGCAAAGACGTTTTAAAGCAGAGCGAAGAAAAAGCCTCCGGCGGGGCGATAAAACTATTAAAACCGCAAGAGATACGCGCGGAACTCGACAAATATATCGTCGGACAGGACAAGGCGAAGAAAGTACTTTCGGTCGCGGTATACAATCATTATAAGCGAATAAATTACGCGCGAAAGCACAGAAAAGACGATACTGAAATAGACAAGAGCAACATATTGCTTTTAGGACCGACGGGGTCGGGGAAAACGCTCATGGCGAGGACGCTTGCGCGTATACTCGACGTGCCGTTTGCGGTCGCCGACGCCACGACTTTGACGGAAGCGGGCTACGTCGGAGAGGACGTAGAGAATATTCTGCTCAAACTTATTCAGAACGCGGATTACGACGTGGAACGCGCGCAACGCGGAATAATATATATCGACGAGATAGACAAGATCGCGAGAAAGAGCGAGAACGTATCGATAACTCGCGACGTGAGCGGAGAGGGCGTTCAGCAGGCGCTTTTGAAGATAATAGAATCGACGGTCGCGTCCGTACCGCCGCAAGGCGGAAGAAAGCACCCGCAGCAGGAGTTCATACGCATAGACACTACTAATATATTGTTTATATGCGGCGGGGCGTTCGTGGGTTTAGACAAGATAGTCGGAAAGCGCAAGGACAATTCGTCTTTAGGTTTCGGCGGGAATATAAAAAAGACCGAGGCTGACGATTTTACCTACGTCGACGAAATACAGCCGCAAGACCTTACTAAGTTCGGGCTTATTCCGGAGTTCGTAGGCAGGATCCCGATAGTCGTAGGGCTAAAACCGCTCGACGAAAACGCGCTTGTGAGCATTATGACCGAGCCGAAGAACGCGATAGTTAAGCAGTATAAAAAACTCGTCGGCATGGACGACGTGGAGTTGGTGGTTACCGACGACGCGGTGAGAGAAGTCGCCAAAAAGGCTTTGGCGCTCAAGACGGGCGCGAGGGGTTTAAGGACGATTTTTGAAAACCTCATGCTCGACAGTATGTACGACATACCGTCGGAAAAAGACGTCGAAAAGGTCATAATAGACAAAGAAGTGGTACTCGGCAAAAAATCGCCGGAAATCGTAAAGAAAAATATAGCGTAAATAATTCAACCCCGACTGCGAAATGCAGTCGGGGCGTTTTGTTAACGCATAATACCGCCGTATTTATTCCCGAGCCTCGTTAAAGTTCGGAAGAGACACTTTTAAGCGCGGAAATCTCGGCGCGTTTTAGCAAATTTTCGCTCGTTGTATTCGCATGCGCCTTTATCGGGCTATTTATCCGAACCAAGTAGGGGCTGTCCCCAATTATAGAGATACTCGTTGATTTTATCTACGCTATATCTTCCGCGTTTAATAAATTCGGTTACTATAACGTCGGTTATTCTGTTGTTGCAAAAAGCGTAGCCGGCGCTTTTCAAAAAGATTTCCGTTTCGATTAAACTCAACTTTAACGCGATTGAAAACGCTAATACGGTGTCTTTTAGCGGCATATAGTATTTGTTCTTTTTTATTTTATATAAAAGTCGTCTGTCTATGTTGGCGCGTTTATAGCAGTCGGACGGCTTTAAACGTTTTTCTTCAATCAGTCTGAAAAGCATTTCCGAAAACGTTTCGCACTTTTCGTCGATTTTAAATTTCTCGCGCAGTTTTTTCAGCAACAGTTCTTTATTGCGGAACGCTTTTCGGCTGTTTTTATTGCGCATATATTCGCTTTCGTCGTTCGTTGTTAAAGGGTACTCTATAACCGAGCCGTCCCATTCTTCGTCGCAGTCGTTATCGCAGTATAACGGCTTTTTTGATTTCGTGAGTTTATTTTTCAAAATTCTGAGTTTATACTCGTAATCGTCGGCTGATTCGCAGTCGTCGTAATTTTCAAGGTCGTAGTCTTTACGCATTTTTACCCCTCTTAATTTAGTTCATATATATTATACGATATGAACTGTAAAAATCCCTTTTTTCTGTCGCCTCAGAGGCGACCAAGGCGGCAGATATGCGTGATATAATATAAGCGTGTGTTTGCTAAACGCAAACCGAAACCTACGGTTTCACCGAACTTTTCTTACGAAAACTTCGGACGCTCTCTTGAAAGCAATCATAAAAATGCTCTTGCAAGCAAGCATTTTTATTTATGTTATAATACAAGCGAGAATAAGCAATTTTGCAATTATTCGAGCGCCGTATTACATTATCGTTAGATGATATAATACAAGCGAGAATAAGCAATTTATATTCAAAACTAAAAAATGGAGGTATTGTTATGCTGAAAAAATACGCGCTGCCGAAATTCGATTACTCGCGCGTGGTTTTAGACGTAGACAAAGTTCAAGATTCGCTCGTCGTATTGTTAGAAGTCGCGGCGAAGACAAAGATGATGGAAAATCTTTCGGACGCGGTGGGACTAAGTCGTCCGACGCTTTTGTCATATCTGAGAGGCGAGTATTCGCCGCGGCTCAACGACGCCGTAAAGATTTTTAAGTACTACGGATTTTCGCTCAAAGTCTCACCGACTGAAAATCAAGAAGAAATATAAAAAGATAATGTACTTTCGAAAGCGTAAATCTAAACTATGCGCTTTCTCGGTTAAATAATTGTAACAGGAGAGTATTCAAATGAAAAAAGCAAGTAAAGTTTTTATTGTGATGGGTATAGTATACCAAATTATAATGTCGATAATGTACTTCGCTATATTAATGTCAGGCAACGCGGGTAACAAAGAAGGCGTGGTCGTTTTTTTATGGTTTATAAGTTTGACGGGTTTTATCGTAGGCTTAATTGCGTTAAGTAAACTTAAAGATGCAAAGAAAGCCGCAGATTTGAAATTAACTGCGATTTTAACGTTGTTATTCTGCAATTTAATAGGCGGAATATTGATGTTGTGTTTAAGTGATGGCGACTTAAAGCCCGTTAAAAAAGACGATAGCGAGGATACTGACGAGCAGGACGACGAATAAAACCGTAGCGAATAAAGCCCCGCGGACTCTTTGCAATCCGCGGGACTTTATTCGCTAAAAAGCGTGCAAGTTAAAACGGCTTTTATACTTTATTTGATACTTCGGGCGGGGTTGCAATCGCAACCCCGCCCGAAGTATATTATCAGTCCTCGATTTCGCCGCGTTTTTCCGCGCGCTTTTTAGCGTTCTTTTGTCTGATGCTCTCTTCACCGTGTAGTTCATCTTCATCAAATGCGTCTAAACTCATAGACGGCATAACTTCTCTTGCCCAAACGCGGCTTACGCCTATGCCGGTTGCGTCGAACGAATAATTAGCGCCAATGCCTATTTTATCCGATTCTTTTATTGCGTCGACGTTCGCTCCTAAATATACGAATTCCCAGCCCTCTTCGCCTTTTTTGTCAATCATTTGCAATATATCCGATTGGCTGTATTTTGTACTGCTGTTTTCATAACCGTCGGTAATTATTATTATCATAGTATACTTAGGTCTGTTGCGTTTGGGCATTTCCGCGCGCTGTTTATCTATTCGGGTAATGGCGTAACCTATTGCGTCGTACAACGCGGTCCGTCCGTCGGGACAATAATTGCGTTTCGTCATCTTTTTAACGTTTTTAATGTCTACCCTATCGTGAAGAAGTTTGACTTTATGATTGAAAAGCACGGTTGTTACGAAAATATTATCAAAGT
>CAMOXE010000079.1 GCA_946628865.1 uncultured Clostridia bacterium
ATAAAACGAATGAATTGCTTTGCACAAGGAATTAACGCTTTATCTATAGCGGCACTTATATTTATAGAAGTCATCCAATTGTTGAGATATGTCGCTTTGCCTAAATGTTCTTTGTCAACTTTAGGCATAGGCATAAAGCCTATATTTCTCTCGGTAGAAGATGCTCCGGGCATACTCGCCATCTGTCTAAACGTCGCATCCGCTTCGGCATACCACCAGGTTCCATCTATGAGCATTGCCGTAGTCTGCAAATTCTGGCTGAATCTTCCTCTTAAAAAGTCGGATTGTGCTTGCTTTTGCGATCTTGTGGACGAACGACTTTTTGCCGGATCATAGTATTTATAAGATTTGCCGTCTGCCGTTTTAGTGTTTAATAATCTATCTAAGAACTGTAGAGCATAATAATATCCCGCTTGATTATATAAAAGATATCCGTTTTCGTTGGTGATAGTAGTCGGATCTTTAAGTGTTATGCTCCCGTCAGAGTTGATTTTCTCAATGATGTCAGTCGCCGTTCCGTCTAACGAATAGTGAAGCTTCATTTGATCATATCCCTCATAATCCGCAATAAGCGAGATAAGGAAATTGTTAATGTAAACTTGCGCAAGGCCCGCCCAAATCACAGGTGTCATGCCCAACTCGTAAATAGAATCGCAAAGTGTAAAGAACTCTTCGTAAGTAGCCGGAAGCCCGTCATCTTCCGTTCCCTCTATTCCATCGGGACCGGTACCGCGTTTCATGTCGCTTCTCGTAATAAAACCGTCCGAATCTCCAAGACCTTCCGCTGCGAAATATAGATTTTCTTCCTCAAACAAATCCTTATCATACTGAAAACCGAAAGTTGACTCGTACCACGGCAAGCCATAATAAGTGTTCTTTTCCACGCCGTAAAACGCTTTATCTTCTGCGGAGAGTTTATCTGCGATACTCCGCGTTTCGCCAAATTCGGTAAGCGGCGTCGTAACGGCATCGGTAATATCGATAGCGCTTTGTTTTACTACAAACCCGTTATAATTACACTGTTCGCTTATTGCAATTCCGGGATTCTCTCCGGAAAGAATATTCGTTGCAAAAGAATCATAGACGTTTGCTTTGTTTGGTTCAACCCAAACCTGAACGCCTTTCTTTCCGTTTTCAAAAGAATAGTCCGCATAAAACTCTTCAAATCTCTTTCCGATTTTATCAAGCCATTCCGTTCCAAAGCCTCCATCCCAACAACTGACGTGTAATTGCGTTTTAGTAGTGTCTTGTTCTTTGTCTTCGACGCCTCCTCCGCCGCCACAAGCAACAAGACCAAAACTTAACATTACTGCTAATACAATTGATAATAGTTTCTTCATTCTTTTCTCCTTTCAAAGTTTAAATTTATAAAAACGCATAAAATTTACACGTTGATATACGTTATAATTTCGTTTAGACATTGCGGTCGCAACAATTATTTGAGATTTAACCGTAAACCAATTTTAATTATAAAATTCAAATTATTCATTAAAAAGGTAACATTTTATTTCATCAAAAGAATCGATCATCTTTAAGCACTCTTTATCTAAACCGCTCTTAATAAGATTTCCGTCTTTAAATCCTATTACGTTAATTCCGGCAAGCCTTGCGGAAATAAGCCCCGCGGAAGAATCTTCCAAAACGATTGCGTGACTTTTATCGGATATCCCAAGCCCCAAAGCAATTTCAGAATAAACCCATGGATGAGGCTTCGAGGCAATTTCGCCTATTGTCCCGTATTCGCCTTTCTCTTTTCTTCTCCCTCCGGTGATTATCGCATCGTAAAATTTTAACGGATCACCCATACCGAGAACTCGAAAAGCCGAAACAATCTCCGGAATCGCTTTATAATCCAAACCGCTCGTTACAAGACCTATTTTTACGCCTCTTTCTTTAAGCAAACATAAAAAATCTTTGAGTCCCGTTCTCGGTTTAAACGCGTCGACGTTGCCCCTGCCCTCCATAATTTCGTTGAGTTCGAATTTTGCAATTTCATGATATATATCGAGCGCCCTATCCACATCGCTGTCAAGGCCGTATTTCTTTATGCAATATTCGAGATGCTCTATCGTTGAAAATCCGGAAACGTAAGGTACATCTTCTTCGCACAATCGGAAATCGGCATTGTCGGAAAATTTCTTTATCGTAAGTTCGATAAGATACATCCAGAACTCTTCGCTTTTTACGGTAGTTCCGTCAAGATCCATCAAAACGTATTTAATAGGCAAATCGGTTTTAGTCCGCTCAAACGGATACAATGCCGTTATACCGCATTGATCTATCTTACAAAAATCTTTATTGTTGATAGAGATAAAATCCACGCCGTTTATATTATATTTTTTCATTTTACCATCTCAGCGAAGTCAGTAATCAACATGCCCTCTTTGACAATCGACCCGTTTAACGAAGAAACGATAATAGATTTTTCGTCTCCCTTTTCTAAATCGATATAATTATCGGAATAGGTGTAATTATAGTTGTCTTTAAACGATACGAAAATGCCTTTTGCAAACTCATTCGCTTTAAAAACAATTCTCGCCTTATCTGCCGCAACTTTTTCAAACCTATACGAATAATTGCTCGTGAATTTATATTCTCGCCAGAAATTCGGTGAATACAATGTCTTTTTTCTTTCATTATTATCTGTATAATAAGCAAATAAATATGTATTAAAAGAATTAGAACAATTTACCATGGTTTTAAATATAGAATTTGACTCGATATTCACAGATAACTCGCTTTCATATACGATTTTACCGTCGAAACTCTTTTCGCCGAAAATAATTTTCCCGGAAAAGCGAGAAAGCCTGTCGTTGACTGCGATAAGTTCCGTTTCGCCGTCGTGATTTTGAGTAAAAGAAACAAGCAGCGGTGAATACGACCTTTTCATTTGATAATACGCTTGTTTCGGCTCACAAAAATAATCTACGACAGACCAAGTTCCAGACGGCCAAATATCGGAAAACATCCAGTTAAGTATGCCCCACGTCTTTCCCTTATTTGAACGAGCAAACTCAATTTCCGAACGGAGCATCTCCGCATGCACGGTCATACCCTTAGCCGTAAACTCTTCAAGCGATTTTGCCTCTCCGAACATTTCTTTTATGTAATATAATTGTCTATGCGCAAAATCCATTACGACTGCGGCGTAAGGATTATCCATAAGCCTATCGCTCCACAATTCGTTTATTGGCCACAACTTATCTTCCGGATATATTTTTTTGTTCGTTTCAATGCTATTTGGTCCCATTATGGCACATTCCGATAAGAACGGCACGATTTTTTCTCTTACCAACGTTCTGTAATTTAAAACACCGTCCGTAAGACTACGCTCAAATGAATTGTAATGGCTTTCACCGGATTCCCAATCGTTTCCCACGTCGGTAAAGCTGCAGGGAGATTGCCTTGCAAACGGACGAGATTTATCGAGATGCCGAACAAGCCCTTGAAGAGTGTAATCGACGAAAAAATCGCCCTTTGAAATCTGCAATCCGCAACTTCCAGTTTTTTCGTTTCCGCCGCACCAGTAAACTATTGACGGGTGATTTCTCAACCTACGGATTTGATAATCTACTTCTTTCACGGTATTTTTTACCCATGCGGAATCTTCTTCGGGAATATCTCCGCAAGCCAGCATAACATCTTGCCAAACCATAATGCCGAACTCGTCGCAAAGATTATAAAAGATATCTTTTTCGTAAATACCGCCGCCCCATACGCGCAACATATTATAATTGCCGTCTTTCGCTAAATCAATCAGGCGTCTATACTTTTCATCTCCGACGGTCCCGGTAAAACACTCTATCGGAACCCAGTTAGAACCTTTTACAAAAATTCTTTCGCCATTGATTTTCAAACAATAATTAAAAGACGTATAGTCTCTCGGTTTTTCTTCGAGTTCAACGCTTCGGAAAGCAAATCTGCCGCACTTCTCGTCAATAAGTTTTCCGTCTCGTATAAGTTGTACCTTGTAATTATAAAGCGGATGTTCGCCATAACCCAAAGGCCACCACAATTTTGCATTGTCAAACTTAAAGTTGGCGAAATTTTTTCTTCCGCTGACCGAAACGTCTACTTCACGATACACTTTACCAAACGGCTCTTCGGAAACGTAGTATTTAAGAATGTCACCGCGATTTTCAACGGCAAAGCCATGCTTTATCACTCCAAAGTTATCGCGCAAATCTCGAACGTTGTAATTAAGTTCCGAAAACAGAGAAACGTTTCCATCCATGTCGGCAACGACGTTTATATCGTTGATGCGTAAAGCGCTTCCGCCGAGAAGGTACACGTCTCCCCAAATACCAAAGCCGCAAATATCGGGCGCCCAGTCCCAACCGAAGTGACATTGCGCTTTTCTTATAAAAAGGCGCGGAACGTTAAAAACTCCGAAATAGTCCTTGCAGTCTATATTGTCCATATAGTTCGTTGTTGATTTCATGCAAACTTTAAGAGTGTTAACGCCCTCTACAAGAAGATTTTTAACCTCGAATTCGTAACGCAAAAACATATTTTCCGTATGCCCTAAAAATACGCCGTTAAGATAAACGTCGGAAAAAAGATCAATCCCGTCAAATACAAGCCTTACGCTTTCGGACTTAGCAATCTCGTCATTTACATTGAATTCCGAAATATAGTCAAAGTCCTCTTTTACTATCCAGCCAATATCTTTATGATTAAATCCGAAATATGGATTCTTAATAACTCCCGCACGATAAAGGTCAACCGTTATATCTCCCGGCACTTCAGACGGAAAAATCTCGCCCGTTTTGTTCCTAATTAAATTAAAATTCGTTAGTTTTTGATTAAACATTAACAATCTCTCAATCATTCTTTTGTTATAACAGTATAATAAGCCAACTCCATTCGCCATAGGTGGACAAGTCGATTTATTATGCCTAAAAAACAACACAAATTATTTTTTTACTTAAAACATAATTTCTATTTGCGACGACATTATATCATCATTAAAAATTTATGTCTTGTCGTATTATGTTAAAAAATTGTTAATTTGTGCTATTATATTGAAATATTACTAATTTTAATTGTGCTATTCTTATTCAAGCATTTGACAATTGCGCAAGAATTTTTTATAATATTCGCATGAAAGAGATAGTTGTTAATCCGATTTTTGTTTCAAATACGAAAAAAATACGTCAAGCCACTATAAAAACCAGCAGCCCTTATCGAGATATTAATGCCTCTTTTAACTGGCTTAAAGTAGACTTCCCCTTTTTGCATACTCATAATCATTGGGAAATCTTAATTATTTTGAAAGGGAAACTTAAACATACGATAAACGGGCAATGCGAAGTATGCACAAGAGGCTATTCCTGTTTAATACGTCCATCCGATTGCCATTGTTTACATTATTATGACGAAAATAAAGACGTTCAATATATAAATTTTACGTTTTCAGAAGAAATCGCTCAAAAATTTCTCAGTCTATATAGTGATTATTCTTTTAATCTGCAAGAAAACGCAATTTTAAGTTTCACGCTTGAAAACGCCTTAATAGACTATCTAATCAAAAACGCAATGACGGCGCAATCTTTACCTAAAAAAGAATATGAACAATATTCGATTTTGTTAATAAATCAATTGCTTTCCATATTCTTTTCGCAAAAAATATTTATGAGTAACACTTACCCCGGTTGGTTAAACGAATTTCTGTATTATCTTCATAATCCCAAGTGCTTCTCTTTGTCCGCAAAAGCATTATCGGCAAAGACTCCCTTTTCTTACTCACGCCTATCGAGACTATTTAAAATGTATATCGGTAAATCGCTCATTGAATATATTAACGAGTTAAAGATTGTTTATGCAAAAAAAGAATTGCGAATGACGCAGAAAAAAATAATAGAAATATCCATGGATTTAGGCTACTACAGCGTAAGTTCGTTTAACCATATTTTTAAAGAAGCGACTACTCTGACGCCTTTACAATATCGCAAACAACACGCAGCAATTAAATAAAATATTAATAGCGCAACGCCACGTTAAACTATATAATTTCTTTTTTTTCGTTGCGCATTTTTTGTAAAACACGGGGAAAAAACGGGGAAAGAAAAATCAAAAAAACGCAGGAAATATAATGTTTTTTAATATTCAAACAGGTTCGAGTCCCTTTATCTCCACCACCTCGGAGCAAGGCTTTTGGTTCTTGCTCTTTTGTTTTGCAAAAAAAGCGGACTTATATGGCTTATAAGACATATCGCGCACTTTGGCAAACGATTTCTTATTGCGTTGTACACACTTTCTACTCTATCGATATGCTTTTCGGGTAAGACGGACGCATCGTTCACTCCGAACGCGATAAACACCGCGGCGGAATTACACAAACTCAAATCGAAAAAAACCGAAACTTTTTAACAGAATAAGCGTTTCGACACTAATAAACGTCAGAATTAAGTTTCGATAACATAATGCAGACTCAACTGCGGTATGCGTTTTGAGTATCCGCATCGAGCGAACCAACTAAAGCCACAAAAAAAGTGTGTAAGTCGTTTTCTTAACTTACACACTTTGTTTTTTACTTTCGTCTGCAATATATAATTATTACAATATTTTATATTAAAAATTTTTAGGCTTTTACACTTGAAAATCTTATTAAAATCGGTCCATGTGTGCTATTTTCTTCTTACGCTGTAACAAAGCGCAAGAGTCGCGGTCATTATTACCGGCGTCCAAATCGAGACGTACATCGCCGAAACCGAAAAGAAATTCGTACTTAGTTCGTTCAGATTTTCCGTCCGCGCCGTAGCGGTTGAATAAATCGAAAAGGCAAGAGCGAATACCATCATACATAAAAGCAGCCACTCCGCCGCCTTTGCGGCGTTTAATCTCTGCGCAAACGCGATATACAATCCGAATAAAACCGTAAGTGTCGCTATTTGAAAAGTCGTTCTGAACGGCAATAATACGTTTATAAGTATAGCGGCGCAAAAAGCGTATATCGCGCCTAAGTAATACGAATTATCTTTTTTATAGCCGTAAGAGGCGTAAAAAATTATCGCAAAGTACGAAATCAAAACGACGCAATACGCGGAGGTAAAAAGCACGCCCGCGCCGCTCGCTATCGAAAAGCCTAAAACGTACGCCGTTGCAAGCGTCGTCACAACTATCAATATCATTTGAAAAAACAAAGCGATTGCTTTCGGTTTTGATATGCCGAACTTTTTTTCCGTATTCATATAATCTCTCCTCTTTTATTGTATTTTACCTCAAAGCGCCTTCAAAATTAAGTTTATAAAAACAAAATTTGTAAATGCGGCTATTCGATTAAGAAAAACGAATAGCCGCGGCGTAGTATAATCAGTCGTAAGGATTTTCGCCGTATAACGCCTTTACGTTATCGTCGAACTTTTTCATCTTGTCGTACTGTTTGAGTTCGGATTCGCTCTTTAAATCCGAAAGCGCTTGTTTTTGCGCCTTGGAAAGTTTCGTCGGGACTTCTATCGTTACCGTAACGTATAAATTCCCCGTTCCCATGCGCGACTGTATGCCCTTGCCGCGCAAAGTGAACACCTTTCCGTTTTGCGTACCGTCGGGAATATCGAGAGTTACCACGCTGTCAATCGTCGGAACTTTGACCTTTCCGCCGAGCGCCGCAGTAGTGAAATCTATCGGCAAATCGACGTATAAGTCGTAGTTCTTGCGTTTGAATATCTTATGCGGCGCGACTTTGAATACGACGATAAGGTCTCCCGGGTTGCCTCCCATCGTAGACGCCTCGCCGTATCCGCGTTTTTTCATATAACTGCCCGTATCCGCGCCCGCCGGGACGTCGAGATGCACGGTAGTGCTTTTACGCTGGTAGCCTTTCCCGCCGCAAACGGTGCATTTATCTGTGATAGTTTTGCCGCTGCCGCCGCAAGAATCGCAGACCGCGGTCCTTATAGTTCTGAAAATAGAGTTGCCGGAGGCGTACTGTATTGTTCCGCTGCCGTGGCACTTTGAACAGGTTTTATACGCCGTTCCGTTCTTCGCACCCGTGGATTTGCATGCCGAACACGGTTCTTTACGCGTATAGGTTATATCCTTTTTACAGCCCTTCGCCGCGTCCAAAAACGAGAGTTCGACTTCAACCGTTATGTCCTGCCCCGATCTGTCTTGTTCGCGCGCGCCGCCGCCCGTGAATTGACTGAATATATCGCCGAACATATCCGAAAATCCGCCGAATCCCCCGCCGCTGAATCCGCCGCCGCCGAAACCGGCGCTCGCACCCGGGTTTTCAAGTTCGAAGTCGTACTGCTTGCGCTTTTCGGGATCGGATAGAATTTCGTTCGCTTCGTTTATCTCTTTAAATTTTTTGGCGCACTCTTCGTCGTTCGGGTGTAGATCCGGGTGGTACTGCCTTGCAAGTTTTCTGTAAGCGGATTTTATTTCGTCTTGAGTGGCGTTTTTGTTTACGCCGAGCGTTTCGTAATGTGTCTTTGCCATTAGTGTAATTGCCCTCTTATATATTTCGCAATAGTCTAATCGGCTGCCGCAAAATATTACGGCAGCCTTTTATAAGTTTTAATTCTGGTGGAATTCGGTATCTCCGTCCGTCTCGGCGTCGGCGCCCGGAGCGCCTTGCGGTCCTTGCGCGCCTTGCGCTTGCTGATAGAGTTTGGTAAATATCGGCTGAATATCGTTCGAGAGTTTTTCGGTCGCCTTTACTATTCTGTCGTTATCGTCGCTCGCAAGTTCTTCCTTCGCCTCTTTTACAGCCGCCTCTACGCTCGATTTGTCCTCTTCGCTGAGTTTGTCGCCGCTGTCTTTTACCGTCTTTTCGACCTGGAAGATAAGACTGTCGAGTTTATTCTTGTTTTCTACCGCCTCTTTTCTCTTCTTGTCCTCTTCTTCGTATCTTTCCGCCTCTTTAACGGCTTTGTCGATATCTTCTTCGGAAAGA
>CAMOXE010000080.1 GCA_946628865.1 uncultured Clostridia bacterium
GCGCTCAATATGAAAGTTAAACTTACCGCAATTACCGAGCAGGAAAATTTGCTTGAAACGCTTATAAAGGCGAAAGGTTACGACGAGGTTGCTGTAACGCTCGGAGTTTCTTCGGACAATTTAAGCGTTGTTGTTCGCGACGCCGATTTTTCTCAAGACGACGCGGTTTTGATATACAGTCTTTGCCAAAAAGAATTGAATATCTCGCCCGAAAACGTATATATTCAGTCAATTTCTTAAATAAAACACTTTTCAAATTCGATTATATGTGATATAATATACATGTGAAAGTGTATAAATCGCTGTAAAAACGATATATCAACATAATCGAGGTGAAATATGGCTTACTATAAAGGTCAGGTCGGCAATGACAATAAGGGTAAGATCGTCTATAACGTAGGAATAGTAAAAGGGATCGTTCGGCTCGCGGTCGAGGGCGTCGAGGGCGTTGCCATCAGCAATAAGAAAAGCAAAAAAGGCGACGATATTAAAGTCGAGACCTCCGGCGACGCGATCTCCGTAAAGGTAAGCGTCAACGTTTATTACGGATATTCTGTTCCGGACGTTGCGTATCATATACAGCAGAATATTAAACATAACGTCGAGTCTATGTCGAGATATAAGATAGGGGATATAGACGTTAAAGTAAACGGGGTAATTTTCCCCGAGGATAACAAATAACGCAATAAGCCGCAACAACGGCTTATTGCTTTTTGCACGAGAGGAATAACTATATGAGAAAAGACGCAAGAGACGCCGTCTATAAAATTTTATACGCCAAATTATTCAATGAGGTCGACGGGGAATTTATTGCCGAAACCTACGCGGACTTAAAACTAAGCAAGGCCGACGCCGAATTTTCGGATTCGCTTTTAAGGATAATAACCGAGCATTTTGACGAAATAACCGCCGAAATCGACAGGTTGGCCGTTGGCTACAGTTACGAAAGACTGTATTCAACCGTAAAATGCGCGCTTTGTCTTGCTTTTGCGGAAATGAAATATACCGAGGTTCCGAAAATCGTAGCCATAGACGAGGCGATGACTCTTTTAAGACGATATTCGGACAAAGACGGCATGAATTTTGCAAACGGCGTACTTGCCGCATATAAAGTCGAGTTGGAGAGCGCCGATGCAAATAATTGACGGTAAAAAGGTCTCCGAATTTTTTCGTGAAGATCTTAAATCGAAAATTACGGATTTTTACGCCGAATCCGGGCGCAGACCGCGGCTCGTCGTAATAATAGTCGGTAACGATCCCGCGTCCGAAATATACGTTTCCAATAAGGCTAAAGCCGCGGCGGAAGTAGGGATAGTATCTGAAACCGTGAGATTAAACGAAACGATCGGACAAGCCGAACTTGAAAACGTCATTTGGGGTTACGCGAAAGACGATATTACGGACGGATTGCTCGTTCAACTCCCGCTCCCTAAGCATTTAAACGCCGAAAGAGCGCTCGCTCTTATTCCCGACGATAAAGACGTCGACGGGTTTTCGGTGGGGAATACAGGCAGGCTTTGCCGTTTTACGGGTGACGGAATTTATCCTTGCACGCCGAGCGGAATTATTCAACTTTTGAAGTATTACGATATTCCGCTAAGCGGCAAAAGAGCCGTAGTGGTGGGAAGAAGTAATATTCTCGGTAAGCCCGTCGCCTTAATGCTTTTAAACGAGGACTGCACGGTTACCGTTTGCCACAGCAAAACGAAAAATCTTAAAGAGATAACTTTGACTGCGGATATACTCGTCTCGGCGGTAGGAAAAAAGAACGTAATTACCGCGGATATGATAAAAGACGGCGCGGTCGTGATCGACGCGGGGATAACCAGGGAAAGCGGTAAAATTTACGGAGACGTGGATTTTACCGAGGCGGCAAAAAAAGTTTCTTATATTACGCCCGTTCCCGGCGGCGTAGGACCTATGACAATAACTATGCTTATGATAAATACTTATCAAGTTGCGGTAAACCACAATGAAAAACGCTGATTTCAAACGTATCTATTCTCTTTTCAAAGAAAAATTCGACGCTTATTCCGAAGAAGTTTTTCTTTCCGTAAAGTCGAAAAGCAATCTCGCCGACGCGATGAAATATTCGTTTACGGCAGGAGGAAAGAGAGTAAGACCCGTTTTAATGCTTTATTTTGCCGATCTTTTAGGCGTTGAAGAAAGCGAAATCATGCCTTTCGCTTTTTCGCTTGAATGCTTGCACACTTATTCGCTTATTCACGACGACCTTCCCGCACTCGATAACGATACTCTTCGGCGAGGAAAGCCCACCTCTCACGTCAAATTCGGCGAGGCAACCGCTATTCTTGCGGGGGACGCGCTTTTGAATTTTGCGTTTGAACACGCGCTTTATCATTGCGACGACAAAAATAAAATCTCGGCACTTTCTTATCTTGCCGCTTGTTCGGGTTACGGCGGTATGCTCGAAGGGCAGTCGCTCGATATAAAATATGAGAAGTCGCCGGATATTAACGAAGAAGTGTTGTTTGACATAATCGAACGTAAGACCGCAAAATTTATCGAGGCTGCAACGGTTATTCCCGCAATTTTAAGCGGTAGGGAAATTTTTCCATACGAAGAGTTCGGGAGAAATTTCGGCAGGCTCTTCCAATTTTGCGACGATTTATCGGACGTTATTTCAACTAAGGAAAAGATGGGTAAATCCATAGGTAAAGACGACTTAGAGGATAAACCCAGCGCCGTTAAAGTCTACGGTGCAGACTCTTTAAAAGACAAAATCCAAAACCTTGCGAACACTTGTAAAAATATTGCAAATGACCTTGATAAATCAGGTTTTTTGCAATGTTTTACGGATTATATAAGCGGAAATGAAAAGGCTTGATTATTTTCTTTTTGAAAGCGGGAAATATCTTTCGCGCACCAAGGCCGCCGAAGCGATTAAACGCGGAGAGGTAAAGGTCGACGGAGTTTTGGCGGACAAGCCTTCATTAGACGTTTCCTTAGATTCTAAAATCGAAATAATATCGACTCAAGCGTTTGCGTCCAACGGTGGATATAAACTTGAGAAGGCTATAGATGACTTTTCGCTTGAAATCAGCGGAAATTTTGTCGATATAGGTGCGAGTACGGGCGGATTTACCGATTGTCTTTTAAAGCACGGGGCGGATTTTGTTTACGCCGTCGACGTGGGAGATAGTCAACTTGCTCCGAACCTGAAATCAGATAAAAGGGTTTTCGTAATGGATAAAACCAACGCTCGCATGCTTACGGCGGCTGACTTCGATAAAATCGTAGACGGAATAGTCTGCGACGTGAGTTTTATATCTCTGACGCATATTCTGCCCGTAATATATGACGTTTTACGCTCTGAAGGTATATCGGTTACGCTGATAAAACCGCAATTTGAATGCGGCAGACGAGCGTTAAACTCGAACGGTATCGTAACGAGTAAGTCCGACAGACTTTCAGCCGTGAAGAAAATATACGATTGCGGCGTAGCGCTGGGGCTTAACCCGATAAAATTTACGACTGCTCCGATAAGGGAGCGAAAGAATATAGAATTTTTAATGCTTTGGCGAAAGGGCGGAGATAAACGCCTCGACTTTAACGAAGTGATAAACGGTGTGAAATGAAGATAGGAATTTATTTAAAAAACGACTGTAAAAGCGATGCCGTCGATGAATTTATATCGGAACTCGACAGATATTCGATAGAACATTTTATTGTTGGCAAATCCTCTGACGTACCCGATTATTACGTCGTATTCGGCGGAGACGGAACGATACTTTCCGCAGCGGAAATCGCGATCAATGCGGGTATTCCGCTCATAACCGTAAATATGGGTACGGTCGGGTTTCTATCGGCTTACGAACCCAACGCCGTAAAACTTCTCGCCGAAAATATTTACGCAGGCGCTGTGGTTTTTTCCACTCGCAGCGTGCTTGAAATTTCATATCGCGAAAAAAAATATCTCGCTTTAAATGACGCGGTGATCGAGCGAGACAAAACGTATAGCGGACATTCCGTGATAAGTAAAATTATGCTTAAAATCGACGGTAAAACCGTCTATGAATTGTCGTCCGACGGAGTAATAATCGCGACGCCCACAGGTTCGACTGCGTATTCGCTTTCGGCGGGAGGAGTGATTTTAACGCCCGAACTTAAATCGTTTATCGCGACGCCGATCTGTTCGCATTCGCTGAGCAGTCGTCCTATCGTGTACGGCGACGACGTAGAGGCGGAGATAGACGTTTTACCGGGAGGAGCGGATTGTATTTTCAGTTGCGACGGAAAGCCCGTGGAAAAAGTATCGGGCGGGGAAAGGGTAACGGTAAGAAAGAGTGATAAAACTCTTATTATTTCAGATACTAAAAAGGATTTCTTTGATAAAATAAAACAAAAATTAGGCTGATGCTGAAGAGTTTGGAGATTAAAAACGTCGCGCTTATCGACGAGGCGACGATAGATTTTTCGTCGGGGCTTAACGTCTTGTCCGGCGAAACGGGTGCGGGAAAATCGGTAATAATCGATTCTCTCAATTTTGCTTTGGGCGCGAAAGCGGATAAAACTATGATACGCCGAGGCGAAACCGAATGTTCGGTTACCGCCTTGTTCGATATTTCCGCGTCACCGTCCGTAAAAGAACTATTAAGCGAAAACGGCGTAGAATACGACGATGAACTTATAATATCGAGAAAATTAAACTCGGACGGTAGGGGAACTATACGGATAAACGGCGAAATGGTAACGGTGGCAACGCTTAAACCTATAACCGCGCTCCTATTGGACGTTCACGGTCAAAGCGAACATTATTCGCTTTTGAAAACAAGTGAACAACTTAAAGTTTTAGATAAATTTTCAGACGTAAAAGTTTCAAAAATTAAGGATAATATAAGCGAAATTATCAAATTGCTCAAAGAGACGGACGCGACCGTAGCCTCACTTGGCGGCAATTCCCGAGAGAGAGAGATTCGTGCGGACGTGCTAAAATTTCAGATCGACGAAATAAAAAACGCCGATTTGAAAGACGGCGAAGAAGATCAACTTTTAAAAAGCAGCGTAACGATAAAAAACGCCGAAAAAATCGGCGAGGCGCTTAAAGCGGTAACAGCCTCGATAAAAGAGGACGGTTGCGCGGAAGATTTAATCGGCGAGGCTATAAGGAGTTTGGGACGTATTTCCGATTTCGGCGACGAGTATTCATCGCTCAAAGAGCGGCTCGTTTCGCTTTTAAACGAACTTCGCGACGTAGCCGACGCCGCCGACGATTATCTTTCCGACTGCGATTTCGATCCGGCAGAGGCAGACAAAATCAATTCAAGGCTTGATCTTATAAAGGGATTAAAACGGAAGTACGGGGATAGTATCGATGATATTTTAAAATTTGCCTCAAGCGCCGAAGCAGAATACGATAAACTCGTGAATTACGACGAAGAATTTGAAAAGGCAACGAAACGAAGA
>CAMOXE010000081.1 GCA_946628865.1 uncultured Clostridia bacterium
AACTCCTTGTCGTAGCCTATTTTGTCCGCGGTAGAGCGCAGTATCCTCACACACATAGAGTGTATCGTCGACACCCACATCGACGAAACGTCCCCGATTAAACCTTCTAACCTTTCCCGCCTCTCGTTCGCCGCTTTGTTGGTAAACGTGATTGCGAGAATTTCCCAAGGCTTAACGCCTTTATTCAGCACCAGATTCGCTATTCTGCTGGTCAAGACCTTCGTCTTGCCGCTGCCCGCGCCCGCTATAACCAAAACCGCGCCCTCGGTATCGAGGACGGGTTTTATCTGTTCTTCGTTTAGTGTTTCCAAAAACCGCTGCATTGTATACCTCGGTTTTATTTTAACATATTTACGCGCTTTTTACAAGTTAAATAAACGCTTAGTATAAAATATTATAAATCTTTTCCGCGCGGCGGACTCTTCGAACGTAACGCCGCGTTTCTTGATACGGAATTTCCGAAAGCGTTACACCGTCCGCCGAATATTTCGCGTCCGCAAGCCATTTTTTAGTTATCCCCTCGCCGGCGTTATACGCCGCGAGCGCAGTATCTTCCGACCCGAACTTCTCTATCAGATATTTCAAATATCTCGTCCCGTATCTGATATTCGTTTCAGGGTCCGAAACGTCACCCGTCTCCTCGGCATAAAACCGTTCGGCGACGAATTTCGCCGTGGACGGCATAAGTTGCATAAGCCCAACCGCGCCTTTTGGGGAAACTTTAGTCCCGACAAATCCGCTTTCCGTATCTATCACGGCGCAAACGAGCGCCACTCTCAATCCGCATTGATCGGCATACTCTTCGATTTCATCGTAAAACTTTAGCGGATACGCCGCCTTAAGCGCAAAAAATACGGATACGACGACTATCGCGCCGCCAAGCATTATCGCGAATATCTTATTTGACCACTTTTTCAACAGCCGACTTCACCCTCGCTTCGAGTTCGTTTAAATCTTTGACGTTCTCTATAACGATAGTATGCTCGTCGGGGACGAAATTAGTATAGTCGAATTGATTTTCGATCCTTAACCGTATTTCTTCTTCGGTCAGCCCGCGTAGTTTTACGCTCTCTATCCTGTCGGCAAGCGGGCGTATAACCACTAAAGCGGAATCGAATTGATTAGATAAACCGCTCTCGTAGTAGAGCGGAACTTCACAAAACACAGCGCCGCGCTCAGCCTTTGACAGTCTCTTGAATTCTTTTAGGATTTCGGGATGCGTAAATTCGTCAAGACGATTTTTAATCGACTCGTCTTTAAACGCGTTTTTCGCCGCCTCGCGGTGATCGAAAGTCCACTCGCCGTCGTTTACGCGTATCGGAAAAACTTTCAAAATCTCGCATACTTTCTGCAAAAACTCGTATTTTTTTAAAAGCGAAGAATAAATCTCGTCCATATCGTATACGGAATATCCTAACGACCTTATTATCCGAGAAACTTCAGACTTGCCGCTGCCTATTCCGCCGGTTATCGCAATAGTTTTACTTGGCATCGAACCACCTCTCGCCGCATGCCGCGTCGGCTTTAAGCGGGACTGTAAGCGTTACGGCGTTTTCCAATTCTTCCGTCAAGATACGCTTTACCGCCTCAACTTCGTCAAAAGATGCGTCGACTATCAATTCGTCGTGGACCTGCAGAATAAGTTTTGATTTCAACTTCTCCGATTTCATGCGATCGTAAACCTTTATCATAGCGATTTTTATTATGTCCGCCGCTGTACCCTGGAGGGGCATATTCATTGCGGCACGCTCGCCGAACGATCTCACGCTATAGTTGGGCGAATTTATTTCTCTTATATATCTCTTCCTGCCGAGCAGCGTCTCGACGTAGCCGTTCTTTTTCGCAAACTCCACGTTTTTATCCATATATTCCTTTACGCCGGGATACATCGCGAAATATCGCTCGATGTACTCTTTCGCACGTTTTACCGGAATTTTAAGTTGCTTTGCCAACCCGAAATCCGAAATTCCGTATATTATGCCGAAGTTGACCGCTTTTGCGCTCCGACGCATAGAAGGCGTAACCTCGTCTATCGGCACCGAAAATACCTGCGAAGCGGTAAGCGCGTGTATATCTTTCTCGGTTTTATACGCCTCCACGAGTTTTTCGCTGCCGGAAAAATGCGCCAAAAGCCTCAGTTCTATCTGAGAATAATCCGCGCTCACGATCTTTCCGTTTTCAAAGGACGGAACGAAAAGTTTCCTCAGTTCACGCCCCTCCGCCTCGCGGACGGGAATGTTTTGTAAATTAGGTTCTCTCGACGAAAGCCTGCCGGTAGTGGTCAGCGTCTGATAGAAAGTCGTATGCACCACGCCGCTTTTAGGGTCGATAAGGCGCCTGAAACCGTCGACGTATGTCGATTTGAGTTTTGATATTTGCCTATATTTCAAAATCAAAGGAATTATCTCATGCTCGTTCTCGAGGCTCTCGAGGACTTCCGCGCTCGTGGAATAACCTCTTGAATTTTTCTTGCCGCTTTTAAGTCCCAATTTATCAAACAATACTTCCCCGAGTTGTTTCGGGCTGTTGGGGTTAAAATCCTCGCCGGCAATATCTCGTATTTTCGCCAGCAGTTCTTTTATTTCGGCGTCGTATTTTACGGACAATTCTTCGAGCATTGAAAGATCGATTTTAAACCCGTTGTTTTCCATTTCGCTCAAGACGTCTACGAGCGGCAGTTCGAGGTCGGCATATAGCGAATACATTTTTCTCTCTTTAAGTTTTGCGTCGAATTCAAAGAACGCCGTAAACAAATAATAAGCGGAATAATCGGACGAAACTCCCGCGGTCAGCATAACGTCGGCAAGCGGAACGGACGGAGAGGACTCTAAAATATATTTTTGAAGAGACACGTCCTCGATTACGGCTTTTACGGCGAGTCCGGATTTTTCAACTTCCGAAATAAAGTCTTTTTTTGAATAAACGATTACCGTAAATTTTTCGTCCGTAAGGTATTTTTTTATACAATCAAAAGCCTGCCCGTAAGATAAACCTTCGTCAAAAAAATTCGCCTTGATTACAAATTTAAACTCGGTGTCGCCGTCGTAAAAATCAATATTTTCGCCG
>CAMOXE010000082.1 GCA_946628865.1 uncultured Clostridia bacterium
GAATTTAAAAACCGATTTTTGTAATCATTATAGCACAAAAGCATTTCTTTGTAAAATAAAATACTAATTATTCGCTCGTTTTATATGCTGCCGAAAAAAACGCTTTGTTTTATACGGAAAGCGTCTTGAGATCTTTAATTTACGGCTCAAAATCGTTACGCTAAAACATGAAAAATCCGTCGAGAAAATCAATGAGTTCGCAGTAAATGCGGTTTGCCGTTTTTAAAAGCGTGAACAACTGTAAGATTATCGTTCCGCTCAAACGCATGGTGGCAAGCGCCCGCCCTTTATTATATAATCTCGATAGTTTGCCGAAACCCCTTAAGGGGGCCCCTCGGCAAGACGCCGACTTTCAGTCGGACGTTCGGGCGACAAGCGCCCGCCTATTCTCTGCACCACGAAAAAAGACAGGTTATACCTGCCCTACGGAGATAGTTTGCCGTTTCCCGCCAAAGCGGGAGCCCCTCGGCAAGACGCCGACTTTCAGTCGGACGTTCGGGCGGCAAGCGTCCGCCCTTTATTATATAATCTCGATAGTTTGCCGAAACCCCTCAAGGGAGCCCCTCGGCAAGACCCTACTGTCCCCCTTGAATAACGAACGACGTTATTTTGGAGACCTGCCTTTTTGCTTTTGGCGGGACGTCGGCTCGTTACAAAATCCGCTCGCGGATTTTGAGCGCACGTCCGACCTTCGGTCGGCGTCTTGCACGATGTGTTCCGCTTTTGCGGAACGCGATACGCCTTGCGGGCGTGACGGTTGCTTTTATTTCCGTTTTTATTCCCGATCTTCTATCGCCGCTTTGCGGGAAAAGATCGGGCGGATCTTTTCCGCGGGGAATTTCGCTTTGCGGTCGTAGGTGTAAAGTCCGTTCTGTTCCTGTTCCACGTCGGTAAGTTGAGTATAGCAGAACGCGAACATTTTCGGATTGTCCAAAAGGGCGTCGGTAAGTCCTTTAAGCCGCGACAAAAACTCTTCTTTCGTTTCGGGCGCGTTTCCGTATCCCCAGCCCGCCTTGTCGTCCGTCCAGCGGATTCCGCCGTATTCGCTTATAAATATCGGCATACCTTTTACGTATTTCTGTCTTTCGGGGAACTTGCCTTTATACGTTCCATCGGTCTTCAAAGGCTCGTAGCGCGCCGCGAAAGTTTCGGGATTCTGATCGTAGTCGTGTTCGTCGTATATATCCGTTTCGACGTGGAAGCAACCGCTCGTGTCTATGCACGGTCTCGTATTGTCGAGCGCTTTCGTCGTTCTGTAAATTATCCGTATCACTTCGTCGTTCTGCCGTCTGCCCACGAAGTCCCAAGTTTCGTTGAAGGGACACCAGCCTATTATCGCGGGATGATTGAAATCCCTGTCGAGCGTTTCTTCCCACTCGGGCAGCATATACGAAAGAGCGTCGAAACGCGAATAGTCGAGTCCCCAGCAGGGATATTCGCCCCAGACGATATAGCCTTTTTTATCGCAGTGGTATAAAAATCTTTCCTCGAATACTTTTTGGTGGAGTCTCGCGCCGTTGAAACCCATCGCGATAGAACGATCTATATCGAGTTCGAGTTCCCTGTCGCTCGGCGCGGTGTATATTCCGTCGGGATAAAAGCCCTGATCGAGAACGAGCCGCTGGAACACCGATTTTTCGTTGATAAGGAATTTATATCCGTCGAGACGGACGTTCCGCAAGCCGAAATAACTCTTTATTTTATCCTGTCCGAAAGTTATATTCACGTCGTAAAGATTGCCTTTTCCTACTTCCCACAAGACTTTTTCTTTAAGGGGAACAGTGAGCGTGGTCACGCCGCTCGCGGATTTTACGGTCGCGCCGCCCGTCTTTCTGCCGCCGAAAGAAGTGTTTACCGACAGATCCGCGCGTCCTTCGAGTTCGGCGACGACGGTCAGAGTTCCCGCGTTCGCGTCGGGAAGGTATTTTACCTTTTTCACGTAAGTTTCGGGCGTGAATTCGAGCCATACCGTCTGCCATATCCCCGTCGTTCTCGTATAATAGCAACCGTAAGAATTATATCTCGTCGATTGCTTTCCCGTCGGTACGAGCGGATCTCTCGTATCGTCTTTTGCGTTCACGGTAATATCGTTTTCCCCCTCGCGGACGAAATCGGTTATCTCAAACGAGAAAGAGGAATAACCGCCGACGTGTTTGCCGACGAAATTCCCGTTTATATACACGAACGCCTTATGATCGACCGCGCCGAAACGGATAAAAGTCCTGCCGCGCAGATTTTCGGCGGTAAGAGTGAATTTTCTCTTGTACCAGACCGAGGACATAAAGTCTTTATTGCCTATTCCCGAAAGTTCGCTTTCGGGGCAGAACGGTACGTTTATCCTGTTTTTCAGTTTCGCCGTTTCTTCAAAGAGTTTTCTTTCCTCGCCGCTGTTGCCCTCGTCAACGGCGAATTCCCATTTTCCGTTGAGGTTTTTCCAAGTCTTTCTCTCGAACTGCGGTTTCGGATGTTCTTGTCTGTAAATCATTTTCTTATAACTATCCTTTTATTTTATCCGCGGACGTATCCGCCGTTTTTATTATACCTTTTTGAAAAAGTAAAAACAATGATTTATTTTTCTTTTTAATTGACATATCCTACTGTTTTGATTTATAATTTAATTATGAAAACGACGGTTTATTCGGCAAGACACGCCTATCCCGAAAGGGAAGGTTTCACGATAGACAGAAAAAACGGGCATCCGCAATATACTTTTCTGCATTTTTTCAATCCCGTGGGAATAGAGACGGGCGGGAAGAGGGAAAAGACTTTCCGTCACGCCTGCGTGATATATACGCCTTCAGAGCCGCAGTATTTTAAAAGCGAAGTTCCGCTCGTTCACGACTGGATGCACTTTTTTTGCGAAGAAGAATACCTTTCCTCTTTCGGCGTTCCTTTAAACGAGGTGTTTTATCCCGCGGGAACGGATTTTATTACGGCAAGGATAAAGAGGATAGAATACGAACTGTATTCTTCCGCGTGGGGCGGGGAAATAGTCGTAAATTCGGAATTTGCGGAATTGTTCGTGGACTTAAAGCGGGCGTGTTCCGAAAAAAAAGCCGATCCCGTAAACCGCGAAACGGAAGAGAGATTTTCGTATCTTCGGCGAAAATTTTTTTCCGAGCCGTCAAAATACGGAACTATCGCCGAAATGGCGAACGAGGCTGGGCTTTCCCCTTCTCGGTTTTTCACCGTTTACAGGTCGGTTTTCGGCACGTCGCCTATAAACGACCTTATCGCGGCGCGGATAGAGGCGGCGAAAAACCTCTTGCTCGCGGGCAACGACAAGATAGAGAGCATAGCGTATTTTCTCGGTTACGAAAACGCGGCGCATTTTATAAGGCAGTTCAAAAAGGCGGTCGGAGTGCCGCCGGGGGAATACAGAAAGGCGGGAATAGCCGAGCGCCGACGGGATTGACCGTCGGCATATACGCTTATCTGTTGAAACGGGGCCGAGCGGAGGAATAAAACTTCAGAGAGCGGAAATTTCAAGTCCGCTACGATCGGATAGTTACGTAAAGCTAAAACGTTTATTCGATCGGGTCGGAAGGGTTATATGAAAAATCGGTTTTTAAAAATTTTTCGATACAACCGTTAAATATCTTGCATTGAACACACATATTTTATATAATTAAGGTATTATGGATAAAGTTATAAAAGGAAAGTGGCTCGGATATTACGAGAAAAGCGAAGAATACGATGAAAAAAAGTACGGTTCGCCCGCACCTTATTTTCGTAAAGAAGTTACGGTAAAAAAGCGTGGAATCTGCGGTGCTTAAAATAGCCGCGCTTGGCTGGTTCAAAGCCATTATCAACGGGACGGAAATAACGGCAGGCGAAGTATTTACCATGCCGTGGACGGATTACAATAAAAGTATAGAATATTCCGTTTACTGTATTACGGATCTTGTGAAAGAGGAAAACGCATTTGCGGTCGTTCTCGGAAACGGTTGGGCATGCGGCTCGGAAGTATGGGGCGCGGCGACAAAGTATTACGGAGTAAACAATCCCGCATTTATTGCGGAAATAACTTTGACTTATAAGGATAAAACGAGCGAAAGTTTCCCGACGGACGAAAGTTGGAAAGCGAATACGGGAGAGATAATATATAACGACCTTATGCACGGGGAATACGTCGACGCGAGAAAATCTCTTGGAGATTTCGGAGTTTTCGGATACGACGACAAGAGTTGGAAATCCCCCGGGATATAGGGTTTTGCCGTTTCCCGCAAAAGCGGGAGCCCCTCGGCAAGACGCCGACTTTCAGTCGGACGTTCGGGCGGCAAGCGCCTCGCCCTTTATTATATAATCTCGATAGTTTGCCGAAACCCCTTAAGGGGTCCCCTCGGCAAGACGCCGACTTTCAGTCGGGCGTTCGGGCGGCAAGCGCCTCGCCCTTTATTATATAATCTTGATAGTTTGCCGAAACCCCTTAAGGGGTCCCCTCGGCAAGACGCCGACTTTCAGTCGGACGTTCGGGCGACAAGCGCCCGCCCTTTATTATATAATCGCGATAGTTTGCCGAAACCCCTTAAGGGGTCCCCTCGGCAAGACGCCGACTTTCAGTCGGGCGTTCGGGCGGCAAGCGCCCGCCTATTCTCTGCACCACGAAAAAAGACAGGTTATACCTGCCCTACGGAGATAGTTTGCCGTTTCCCGCCAAAGCGGGAGCCCCTCGGCAAGATTTTCGCTTCGCTCAAATGCGGGCGACAAGCGCCCGCCTATTCTCTGCACCACGAAAAAAGACAGGTTATACCTGTCTTTTTTCGTGGTGGAGATAGTCGGGATCGAACCGGCGACCTCTTGAATGCCATTCAAGCGCTCTACCATCTGAGCTATATCCCCTCTTTCCGGCTCGGTATGCCCCGAGCCGTAGGTTTTATATTAAGTTCTTAAACGTATCGTTTAACGGATTGTGTTCGTATATAAGCCCGCTTATTACGCCCGCGGATATGTTTTCGTGCATTCCGTCTAATATCACCTCTATCGAGTGATTTACGTTTTTGTTGCCGTTTTCGCCGAGAACGTGCTTATATGTGTCCGTCGAGTTTAAACCGTGAACAACACCGAATATCGCAAGCGTTACCCCGCCTAATATCGCAAGATTGAACAAGCAACCCAATACGTTGTCGATTACTCTCCATACCACGAACTGACGGAGTTTGTTCAGCGGAACGCTTAAAATCTTGAAAATTATGCCTAAAAGCCAATAGGTCAAAACGTAACCGAGTATCGCAAACAATATCGCAAACGTAATAAACGCTAAGATCCTACACACCGTTATAAACGTTTCTTGCGTAAGCATTTCGCCCAAGTTTACTTTGATATTTCCAAAGAAACCGACTACGCCGTCGGACATTACGGTAAGCCAGCCGAATTTATCCATCAGTATATACATGCCCGCCGCCGCGCCCGCCGCGCCGCCAAACGCGATCAGCGTCCTGAGTATATTGAACACCCAGTTCCCGCTTAAGCCCTTTTTGATTCCGAACCAAAATACGCAAAGAACCAAAATGACTAAAACGGCGTCTATTATAAAGAACATAGACTATCCTCCCATAACTATACGCATTGATTATACAATAATTTGGCGTTTAAGTCAATACAATTTCAAATATTTTTAATTATTTTTAGGCTTAAAGCCGTCTTTGAGCGAAACTATCTGCGAAAATACGAGTTTTCCCCCGTCCGTGATTTTCTTGTAATACCCTTTGCGCATTAGTTGGAAACTCTCGCCGTCTTTAACGCTCGCCAAATACTTCTCCGCAAATCCGTTAAAAATATGCACGCTGTCGTAGTTCATGCGCTCGGAAAAGTCCTGACCCGCATACTCGGCGTCTTTAAGCAAATAATCGTAATTCCTTATCTCGCACGGCACCGCACTTTCTGCGTTTACCCAATGAATAACGCCCTTGACCTTAATGCCGCTCGTGTCGTTTCCGCTGCGCGATTCAGGAACGTATTCGCATAAAAGTTCGTCTATAGTGCCGTCTTCTTTGAATTTCACTTCGTTGCACTTTATGATATACGCGCTCTTAAGCCTGACGTATCCGCCGAGTTTCAGTCTGAAGTACTTCGGCGGCGGATCGAGCGAAAAATCCTCGGCGTCGATATATATCTCTTTCGATATATCGATTTTTCTCGTCACTACGGTTTCGGCGTTCGGGTTTATCTCGAAATCCTCTTCTTCCGCTTTATCGGGGAAGTTCGTTATCCTTACCTTTATCGGCTCGAAAACCACCATCGCGCGTTCGGCGTGGATATTGAGGTAATCCCTTATAAAGTATTCAAAATACGATACTTCTATCTCCGAATTGGCCTTAGATATGCCTATCGCCTCGCAGAAGTTTTTTAGCGCGTCGGCGGGAACGCCCCTGCTCCTTAGCCCCGTCAAAGTCGGCATGCGCGGATCGTCCCAACCGCTTACAGCCTTGTCCTCTACGAGTTTTTTAAGATAGCGTTTACTCATGACCGTGTTTGTTATATTGAGTCTTGCAAACTCTATCTGTCTCGGCTTATGCGTAACGCCGGTATTTTCAACTACCCAGTTATAAAGCGGTCTGTGGTCCTCGAATTCGAGCGTGCAGAGCGAGTGAGTAACGCCTTGCATGGAATCGCAAATCGGGTGCGCAAAGTCGTACATGGGGTAAATGCACCACTTATCACCCGTCCTGTGGTGCGTGGCGCGGAGCACTCTGTATATTACGGGGTCACGCATATTGATGTTTGGCGACGCCATATCGATTTTAGCCCTTAACACCTTTGCGCCGTCGGCGACTTTGCCGTCTTTCATATCCTTGAAAAGTTGCAAATTTTCGCTTATAGACCGATTTCTGTAAGGACTGTCTTTCCCCGGCTCGGTCAAAGTTCCGCGCGTAGCGCTTATCTCTTCGGCGGACAGGTCGCATACGAACGCCTTGCCATCCTCGATAAGTTTGACGGCTTTTTCGTAAATAACGTCGAAAAAGTCGGACGCGTAATGCACTTCGTACCACTTAAAGCCGAGCCACTCTATATCCGCCTTTATCGCGTCAACGTACTCGGTTTTTTCTTTCGACGGATTTGTATCGTCGAAAAAGAGGTTGCACACGCCGCCGTATTTTTCAGCCGTGCCGAAATTAAGGCAGAGAGATTTAGCATGCCCGATATGTAAATAGCCGTTCGGCTCGGGCGGAAATCTCGTATGGACGGAAGTAACCTTGCCTTCCGCGAGTTCTTCGCTTATGATGTCTTCGATAAAGTTTTTAGTTTCCATAATAAGATATTTTATCACAAAAAACAAAATAATACAAATAGTTTTTAAGACAATCAAAAAAAAGTAAAAATAAGGGTTAATTGTGAAGGTAAAATCCGTAATAATCGCGGATAAAAAATAAGCCGAAACTCCCAAGGGAGCCCTCTCGGCTTGTCTTATAAGAAAATACGAACTCCGGCTTATAGTCAGGGTTCGTATTATTCTTGTTTGGTGCCGGAGACCGGACTTGAACCGGTACGGTGTTTCCACCGAGGGATTTTAAGTCCCTTGCGTCTGCCTATTTCGCCACTTCGGCATAGTGTTTCATTTTTTAATATCGTTCGTACTTATCTTAAAATCCCTCTCCTCGGGATTTTCTTCTCAACGGCGTGTGGTGCAACGCCGTTTCGGTCACCGCAGCCGCTATGTCGCGCGGCTTGCTTGTCGAAACGCACAAACGATTATCAATCGTTTGTTATTATGCGTTTCTCCACCCTTGCGTCTGCCTATTTCGCCACTTCGGCATTCATCGACTTACTTTTGGTATTATATCATAATACTACTATATTGTCAAGCATTTATTTGTATATAGTACAACGTTTTTATCTATATTTTATTTGACTTTATGTTTTGCATATTCTAAGCACAAATAAAGCCGCCACGAAATATCGTAGCGGACTTGTTTTACATAAAATAATAAAATTTCAAAATTTTACAGTTTTGAATGTGGGTTGCAAAATAAAATATGCATATGTATTATCGAAAAAAGCTACCTTACTTTTAAATATGAAATTAATGCCGCTACGTTATATGTTTGAAAGTTTATAATTTGCTTTCAAAAAAAAGGATTTCCCGCCCCTGTCTGAAAGCGCAGGGACGGGTTTTCGTTGTGTATGCCCCGCCGGATTTGTATAATTAATCTTCTTCGTATTTATACTTAAATTTACGTCTGAAATCCCGAAGAGAATCCCCGACTGCGATAAGTCGAACACACCGTTGAACCATGCCTGTACACGGTCTGCCTGCGGCGTTTTTACGGTCGGTTTCGCCGTACCGTCCGTATAATAATTGCAATAAGGATTTTACCCATAGCGGTAGATACAGAAAAATGTAAAATTTGAGGAACCACCCGTTTTTTTGACTGATTTTTGGCTTTGCAAGAGATTTTTAAGAAAAAAAAGTAGTCACTCTCCGAGAAGAATGACTACTAAAACACTGTTTTTTAATTAAAAATTGAATTTTAACCGCTTTTTGGGGTTAAATCTTAGCCCCTCGGATTACGGATGTTCGCCTGTGCGGCGGCAAGACGCGCTATGGGTACTCTGAACGGCGAACAACTGACGTAGTTAAGTCCTATCTCGTGACAGAACTCGATCGACGACGGATCTCCGCCATGCTCTCCGCATATTCCGCAGTGAATATCCTTTCTCGTCGCATGTCCGAGTTCGACAGCCATCTTCATGAGTTTGCCTACGCCGACGGTATCTAATCTCGCAAACGGATCGGATTCGTATATCTTCGCATTGTAGTACGACGGCAAGAACTTGCCCGCGTCGTCACGGCTGAAACCAAACGTCATCTGCGTTAAATCGTTAGTTCCGAAACAGAAGAATTCTGCCTCTTTCGCAATCTCGTCCGCGGTAAGAGCCGCTCTCGGAATCTCTATCATCGTTCCGACTTCGTACTTAAGGTCTACGCCCGCAGCCTTTATCTCGGCGTCGGCGGTTTCAACTACCGCTTTCTTGCAGTAAGCAAGTTCCTTTATTTCGCCGACAAGCGGAATCATGATCTCCGGTACGACTTTCCAGTCCGGATGGCGTTTCTGAACGTTGATTGCGGCCTTGATTACAGCCTTGGTCTGCATTACAGCGATTTCCGGATAGGTTACCGCCAAACGACAACCACGGTGACCCATCATCGGGTTGAACTCGTGAAGTGCGTCGCAAATCTCCTTTATCTCTTTTACGCTCTTGCCTTGCGCCTTTGCAAGAAGAGCGATGTCCTCTTCCTCGGTGGGAACGAACTCGTGGAGCGGCGGATCCAAAAACCTTATGGTTACGGGTTGTCCGTTCAAAGCCTCCATAAGTCCCTCGAAGTCAGCCTGCTGCATCGGTTCGATTTTGGCGAGTGCCTTTTCTCTCTCTTCAGCGGTTTCTGAGCAAATCATCTCGCGGAACTTATCAATTCTGCCCGGGCCGAAGAACATATGCTCGGTACGGCAAAGACCTATGCCTTGCGCGCCGAGTTCGGCTGCCCTTTTAGCGTCGTCCGGAGTATCCGCGTTGGCGCGAACGCCCATAGCCTTATATTTGTCGGCAAGTTTCATTATTCTGCCGAAGTATCCGCTGTTGGGATCGGCGGGAACGGTCTTTATTACGCAGTCGTAAATGTTACCGGTAGAGCCGTCCAAAGACAGTCCGTCGCCCTCGCGGAAGATCTTGCCCGCAAGTTCAAAGTATTTCTCTTCTTCGTGCATTTTGATTTCTCCGCAACCGGAAACGCAGCAGGTACCCATGCCTCTTGCAACGACCGCGGCGTGCGAAGTCTGACCGCCTCTGACGGTGAGTATGCCTTGAGAATATTTCATACCCTCGATGTCTTCCGGCGAAGTTTCCAAACGGACGAGAATAACTTTCTTTCCCGCTTTGCCTTCTTTGACTGCGTCTTCGGAAGTGAATACGATAGTACCCGCAGCGGCGCCCGGCGACGCGGCGATACCCTTGCCGACGACGTTGTTTTTGTCCGCCTCTTTAAGCGCTTTCGCGTCGAAAGTCGGGTGAAGGAGCATGTCCAAAGTCTTGGCGTCGATCTGAAGGAGCGCCTCTTTCTCGTCGATCATGCCTTCGTCGATAAGGTCGCAGGCTATTCTGATAGCGGCGGCGGCGGTTCTCTTACCGTTTCTGGTCTGGAGCATATAGAGTTTGCCTTGCTCGATGGTGAACTCCATATCCTGCATGTCTCTGTAGTGATTTTCCAAAGTCTTGCAAACGTTTAAGAATTGCTCGTATACTTCGGGAAGAACTTCTTTCATCTGCGAGATCGGCATCGGAGTACGAACGCCCGCAACGACGTCCTCGCCTTGAGCGTTCATTAAGAATTCGCCCATAAGTCCGGGTTCGCCGGTGGCGGGGTTACGCGTAAACGCTACGCCCGTGCCGCAGTCGTCGCCCATGTTGCCGAACGCCATCATCTGTACGTTTACGGCAGTTCCCCAACTGTAGGGAATATCGTGGTCCATTCTGTAGATATTCGCTCTGGGGTTGTCCCAACTTCTGAACACCGCTTTGATTGCGCCGAAAAGTTGCTCTTTGGGATCGGACGGGAAATCCGCGCCGATCTGCTTTTTATATTCCGCTTTGAATTGATTTGCCAAAGCCTTAAGGTCGTCCGCCGTAAGTTCTACGTCGTAGGTAACGCCCTTCTTTTCCTTCATTTCGTCGATAAGTTTCTCGAAATATTTCTTTCCGACTTCCATTACGACGTCGGAATACATCTGAATAAATCTTCTGTAGCAGTCCCAAGCCCATCTGGGGTTGTTCGATTTCTTGATAAGAACTTCCACTACGTCTTCGTTTAAACCGAGGTTTAAGATAGTGTCCATCATGCCCGGCATC
>CAMOXE010000083.1 GCA_946628865.1 uncultured Clostridia bacterium
GGAAGAACTCAACACCGCCGCTTTCTATACGGAGACCATGGGGCTTGACGCGGAAAAGTGGAATTTCACCGCGCTCGATATAGAGAAGAAAAATATACCGAGATTACGTATCGTTAAAATTTAATCAAAGTAAAACTCTAATACAAAATGCCGCGGCTTTCGTCGCGGCATTTTGGCATTAAAAATAAATAAATTTATTATAAACTCTTCAGTCGATTTTCACTACATATTCCGCTTTGACAGTGTAAACCGCGGAATACGTTTTTGCCGCCGCAAGCGAAATTTCGCTTGCGGCGGGGATATTCTATTCGGTTTTCAGGCTAAAAGCGAGAAAATTTTGTCGGTAAGCGCGGTCGGCTCGTCTATATTAAGCCCCGCAATCAGCCTTGCCGCGCCGTATAATACCTCGGCGTAATCGGAAATTTTGTCCTTGTCGGACGCATATACGTCCTTGAGTTTTTGATAAATCGGGTGATTTACGTTTATCTCGAGAACTTTATTCGCTTTGACTCCCTCCTGCGCGTTAGGCATCTTGGAAAGAACTTTCTCCATCTCGATGGATATTTCGCCCTCGGACGATAAACATACCGGGTGAGATTTAAGCACCGTCGACGCCTTGACTTTAGCGACTTTACCGTCAAGTGCGTCTTTTACGGCGGTTAAAAGGTCTTTATCCTCTTCGTTTTTGGCGTCGTCCTCGCCCGAAACGCCGAGGTCCTCGTCCAAAATATTCTTGAAGTCTTTATCCGCGTACTTGCCGAGCATCTTTACGGCAAATTCATCGACGTCGTCGGTAAAGCAAAGTATGTCGTAGCCGAGATCGAGTATCTTTTCGCTCTGCGGCAGTGATTTTACCGCGCTTTCGCTCTTTGCGGACCCGTAATATATGAACTTCTGGTCGTCTTTCATGCCGTCGACGTACTCTTTGAGCGTGATATATTTGTCCTCTTTGGCGGACTTGAACATCACGAGATCCTCTAAAAGTTCTTTGTTCATTCCCCAACCCGAATACAAGCCGTATTTGAGTTGAAGTCCGAACGCCGCGAAGAATTTATCGTATTTTTCCCTGTCGTTTTTCTGAAGATCGAGGAGTTCGCTTTTTATCTTCTTTTCGAGGTTGGAGGCGATAAGTTTCAACTGTCTGTCGTGCTGAATGGTCTCACGCGAAATGTTCAGCGTGAGTTCGCTGTCCACAAGCCCTTTGACGAAACTGAAACAATCCGGCAACAAATCCGCGCACCTATCCATTATCATTACGCCGTCGGTATAGAGTTTAAGCCCTTTCTCGTAATCTTTTGAATAGTAATTGTACGGAGCGGCGGACGGAATAAATAATAGCGCCTTATAACTTACCGCGCCTTCGGTTGAAGTGTGTATGACCTTTATCGGATCTTCGTAATCGTAGAAAGTATCTTTGTAGAATTTATTGTACTCGTCCGCGGTTATTTCGCTCTTGTTCTTCTTCCAAAGCGGAGTCATCGAATTGAGAGTTTCAGCCTCTTTGTATTCCTCGCGCGGCTTGCCCTCTTTCCTATCTTCTTCGCTCTGCTCTTTATATTTCGTCACTTCCATCTTGATAGGATAACGGATATAGTCGGAATACTTCTTTACAAGACTTCTTATCTCGTATTCCTCGAGGAAGTTTTCGTATTTCTCGTCGTCTGTATCTTTCTTTATATATAATTTAATGGTAGTTCCGTTCGAGTCGCGTTTTGCGGGCTTTATCTCGTAGCCCTCCGTGCCGGACGACACCCATACGTTAGCCTCTTCCGAGCCGAACGCCTTGGACGTTACTTCCACCTTTTCCGCTACCATGAACGCCGAATAAAACCCGACGCCGAACTGCCCTATCACGTTTACGTCGTCCTTTTCCTTAGCGTCTTTCGCCTCGTTACGGAAATCGAACGTGCCGCTTTTTGCTATCGTGCCTAAATTCTCTTCGAGTTCTTCCGCCGTCATGCCGATTCCGTTATCGGAAATGGTAAGCGTCCTGTTTTTCTTGTCCGCCGCTATCTCTATCTGAAAGTCGCTGCGCGTAAGTCCGCTTAAACCCTCTTTTAACCCCTTGTAATAGAGTTTGTCGATAGCGTCGCTGCAGTTGGATAGCAGTTCCCTTAAAAAAATCTCCTTATGCGTGTAGATCGAATTTATCATCAGATCCAACACCCTTTTCGATTGCGTCTTAAAACTCTTCATATATTTCACCTCGTTTGTTGGCAGTTTAATTTTGAGAGTGTTAGCACTCTTGACTGCTTAGTGCTAATATTATACCCCCATTTTACGGAATTGGCAAGCGTTTTAAGTGAAATGTAAGTAAAAATTTTTAAATTTTTCCGAAAGATTTAAGTCCGTCGCAGACGGCGGAAATCAAAAGCGAATATTTATCGCCGTTTTTTTCGATTTTTATCTCCGGCGGAAAAGCGATGTCGAAGTATTCTCTCAAGACCTTGAATAGGTCGCCTTCGATTATTTCAATAGCGTTATTAAACCCGAAAAGTCTGTCGCCCTCTATAACTTTTATAGTCTGCGCCTGCGTGCCGAGCCGTTTCATAGCGTGCGTTTCAGCCCCCTTCTGATACTTCCGAACAGTCCCGTGTAGTCTGACAGACAATCAAAGACCTTCGTCTTGTTTTTATCCACGTTTAAAGCGAGAGTTTTAAACGCTTTGAACGCGTTGCTTTCGGCGGGCGTGTTTCCCCCCGCACGCACGCCAAGGGGGGCGGTCCAAGGGAGAGTGCGCACCAATATGGGCTTCAGCACA
>CAMOXE010000084.1 GCA_946628865.1 uncultured Clostridia bacterium
AAACCCGAACAAAAAAATCCGCGACAAACTCTCCGTGATTTATCTCGAGGACTATAACGTTACCATGGCTGAAACGCTCATGCCGGCGACGGAAATTTCCGAGCAAATATCTACCGCGGGCAAAGAGGCGAGCGGAACGGGTAACATGAAGTTTATGATAAACGGCGCGCTGACGATAGGTACTATGGACGGAGCAAACGTTGAAATGTCCGAACGCGTCGGACAGGATAACATTTTCATATTCGGCATGGATTCTCACGACGTGGAAACGCTTTGGAAACGCGGCTACGACGCCACTTCGTTCTATAACGACAACGTTACCCTTCAGCGGGTGATCGCGTCGCTAAAAGCGGGTTTCAACGGCGTATCGTTCGAGGGGATAGCACAGTATCTTCTGACCAATTCTCCCGTTGCCGATCCGTATATGTGCATGGCGGATTTCAGCGATTACGTCGCCGTTCACACGCGCGCTTGCGAGATATACAAGAACCCGAAGAAATGGAACGAAATGTCCCTTAACAATATTGCCGGCGCGGGATATTTTTCCGCGGACAGAAGTATTAAAGAATACGCGGAAAACATCTGGAATTTAAAGAGCGTAAAATGATCGGAATTTACTTCGACCCCCTCGATAAAAATTGCAAAAGCAAAACGGGTGCGGCGGTTTTAGGCGAAACTATAACGTTTGCAATCTTCGCTTGCGGCGAAGATTGCAAACTTGCCTTTACCGACGATTACGGCGAAGAATACGTCTACGTCGGCGAAAGACAAGACGATAAATTCGTGTTTTCGGTAAATTTACCGAAAACGGGTATTTATTTTTACCGTTTTATACTAAACGGCGAGAATATCGGTTTAGGTAAAAACCTCTACGCCGAAAGGGGAAACGATAAATTTGAGTTGCTCGTATGCGAGAAGTATGATTTTCCGAATAGGGCGGGAGAGACCATATATCAGATATTTCCCGATCGCTTTGCGCGTTTCGGCAAGGTGAAATCCGTACCCGGAAAAAAAATGCGAAAGTGGGGCGAAGAACCTGAGTATTTGCCGAACGAAAACGGCAAAATCTTAAACGACGACTTTTTCGGCGGCAACTTCGCAGGCATAAAACGTAAAATTCCGTATCTTAAAAGTTTAGGCGTAACGACGGTTTATTTAAATCCGATAGTAAAGTCCGACAGCAATCATCGATACGATACGGGGGACTATCTTTCGTTCGATTCGCTCCTTGGCGACGACGACGACTTTAAAAGTCTGGTCGATTGCGCTAAGGAAAACGGCGTTTCGATAATATTCGACGGCGTGTTCAACCACGTCGGCGACGACAGCATATATTTCAACAAATATTCAAATTACGAAACTATAGGCGCGTATAATTCAAAAAAATCGCCTTATTATAAGTGGTTTACCTTTCAGAAATACCCCGACGAATACACTTCGTGGTGGGGGATAGAAACTCTCCCGACCATAAGGCGCGGCGCAAAGGGCTATGAAAAACTCGTAACCGGGAAAGGCGGCGTCATAGACAGATACCTGTCTTTCGGCGTAAGCGGAGTTCGCCTTGACGTCGTCGACGAACTTTCCGACGCGTTTATAAAAAAGATAAACAAAAAAGTCAAAAGTTACGGCAAAGATAAAATAGTTATCGGCGAGGTGTGGGAGGACGCGACTAATAAGATCGCCTACGGCGAGCGGAAAAAGTACTTTACCGCGGGCGAATTGGACGGCGTTATGAACTATCCTTTAAGGACGGCGATAATATCTTACGTCTTGACCGGGGACGCCGACGCCGTTTACGCCGTAACGCGCGAGCAGATAGACCATTACCCCGCAAAAGCGTTAAACCTGCTGATGAACGTCATCGGCACTCACGACACTCCGAGAATTATAACTTGTTTGGGCAAAAACGGTAAACTCGCCGAAACGCGAGAGGAAATGTCGCGGGAAAGTTTAACACAAGATGAGTACGCCTTAGCGGTAAAGCGGCTGAAATGCGCGGCTCTGCTGCAATTCACTCTTTACGGAAATCCGTCTGTCTATTACGGCGACGAGATAGGCATGCAAGGAAATAAAGATCCTTTTAACCGCAGGTGTTTCGATATTAAAAACGCCGACGCCGAAATCCTTTCTTTTTACCGTTCCTTAGGGCGGTTGAGAAAACAATACGATTGTTTTAAGGGCGAGACGGTAAATATCAAGAAGTGTTTCGGCGCGTTTTCCTTTTCGAGGGTAGGCGAAACTTCCGCGGTTACGGTCGTGGTAAACGCAGGCGAAAGAACGATAGATACGGACCTTTCCGAAAAGGCGCAGGAATTTTTCCGCGGGGAAAAGGTTACCGCGTTGAAACTCGGCAAGTACGACTTCGCCGTGTTTATCAAGAAAAACGGATAGTATGGATATTTACGGACAAACGATTGAAAATCTCAAGTCTTTAGCCGACGAAAAGTTTAAAATTTTCAGCGAAAAGATTATATCGGGCGCAAAGCCGCTTATAGGCGTCAGAACAGACGCACTTCGCTCTGTCGCCAAAAAAGTCGCGTTAATCGACTTATACGGCTACTTATCCGAGTGCAAGTTCGACTTTTACGAAGATACGCTTATCTACGGACTGCTCGTTGCAAGGCTAAGAGGCGGAGAATTTTTCTCTTATCTCGAAAAATATCTCAAAGAGGCGGACAGTTGGGCGCATATAGATATATTCGTTCCCGAGATAAAATTCGCCAAAAAAGAGCCGAAACCGCTTTGGGACTATATAAAAGAGCGCGACGGCAAGGCGGAGGGCTTTGAACTTCGATTTTTAACCGTTTGTCTTATGGATATTTTTCTGACTGAAGAAAATCTCGATTATCTGTTCGACTTCGCCGCGAGAAACGACGGCAAGGGTTACTATAACGATATGGCGACCGCGTGGCTCGTTTCCGCGGCTTACGTTAAATTTGAGGACAGGACTTACGGTTTTTTAAAAAATCGGCTTTTGAGCGATTTCACTTTCCGTAAGACTTTATCGAAAATAGTCGATAGTAAAAGAGTTAAAGATAAAGAAAAAATAAAAGCGTTGAGGATAAAAAAATGAACGTAACAGAGAGGATTACCGAAGAGTTTAAGTTAAGACCCGAACACGTTGAGAATATCGTAAAACTTCTCGACGAGGGGAATACGATACCGTTTATCGCGAGATACCGCAAGGAGATGACGGGGCATATCGACGACCAAGTCTTAAGGGAATTCGCGGACAGACTTAACTATTTGAGAAATATCGAAAAGCGCAAGGAGGAAATTTCGGCGTCGATAACCGAGCAGGGCAAGATGACCGACGAA
>CAMOXE010000085.1 GCA_946628865.1 uncultured Clostridia bacterium
GCGGGCCACAGCACGATAATAAAGAGGATCGTCGGAATACAGACTATAACTTCGGGCAGTATAGAAATCTGCGGATACGACGTGGAAAAACAGCCCGTAATGGCTAAACTTCAGACGGGGTTCGTTCCGGATCATTACGCGCTTTACGAAAATCTGACGGGCAGGGAATACGTCAACTATATCGCCGACCTCTACGGCGTAAGCGAAAAAGACAGGACCGAGCGCATAGACGAGTATGTAAGCATATTTAATCTTAAATCCTCGTTCGACAATCAGATAAAGACTTACAGCCACGGGATGAAACAAAAAATCACGATAATGTCCGCGCTCGTACACGAGCCGAAACTGTGGATTTTGGACGAGCCGCTCACGGGTCTTGACCCCGAGAGCATATTCCAGGTAAAAGAGTGCATGAAACGGCATGCGGCGAAAGGGAATATCGTATTTTTCTCAAGCCATCTCATAGACGTCGTAGAGAGCCTCTGCGACAGGATCGCGATAATCAAATACGGAAAAATACTCGTTGAGGCAGACTTAAAGGAAATCGAAAATTCGGGCGTAGGGCTTGAAAAATTCTATTTGGATACGATAGGAGAATTATAAAATGACTGCGGAAAGAAACGCAAAACTCAATAATTCTTCGACAAGCGCTTTTAAATCGTTGAAAACCCTTACCGTAATGCAGATAAAAGAGAAGATGGACTTTTCGTTCGTTGGCAGTTTCCGTAAATCTCTTTTTAAACTGATATACTTTATAGTCGAGTTTTCTGTCGTAACGGCAATTTGCGCGCTGCTTATAAACTACGCGGCTTTTTTACAGATTTTCGATACCAATACAAAGGTCTTGCCTTCGTCGGTAATAGGCATAATTTTTACGTTTATGCTGATATTATCAATAATATCGTCAACGTGGAATCTGACGAAATCTTTATATCTGTCGAGAGACAATCTCGTACTGCTGACTTTTCCCGCGAGTTCGTCGATAGTGTTCTTATCTAAAATAGCGGTATACTTTATTTACGAAATGCGCAAAAACTTTATGTTTTTGATTCCGCTGTTTTGCGCCTACGGAATCGTCCACGAATTTGCGTTTTATTACTACTTGTGGCTTTTGCTTTTATTCGTGATTATATCGCTGTTGCCGGTGCTTATCGCGGCGCTTTTGTCAATACCTACGCTCTACGTTTATCTGTTTCTGAAAAAAACGAAAATTTTGCAGTACGCGCTTACCGTTTTGCTGCTCGGAGCGCTGTTTTACGGAGTTATAAAACTCGTTGCCGTTATTCCGATAGATATAAACTTAAAGAACGAGTGGCCGAGCGTCAGCGCAGAAATTCAATCGGTGCTTAAACGGTTTACCGTGGACTTAAAGCCGATGTATTCTTTGACTCAACTTATAATAGGCAAATCGTTGGGACTCGGACGAAAAGGCATTAAGATTTTCCACGACGGGACGCTTTTGACGTCGGTTATGCTTATTGCTTTGTCGGCGGCGCTGCTTTCGGCGTGTTTTTTGATCGCCAAACCTCTCTTTTACAAGATGGCAAGCACTCCGTTCGAATTTAATAAAAAAGTCGTGGACAAAACGCCTGAAAACCGCAAAAAATTGCCGTTTTTGTCGTCTTTGAAAAAGGAACTTCTTATTTCGGCGAGAAGTGGCTCGCTCATATCTCTCGTAGCCGTTCTCGTCGTGATCCAACCGCTTGCTATCGACCTTTTAAACAGGATATATTCGGCTATGGATACGAGATTTATGGGTACGCAGATGACCATTGCGTTTACGCTGTTTATAATGCTATTGATAAATTTATCGAGCAGTATAAGTATTGCGAGCGTGTACAGCAGAGACGGCGCGGCGTCGTACTTGAATAAGGTGCAACCGTCGTCATACCTGCCGATATTGTTTTCAAAACTCGTAATAAATCTCGTTGTAGGTTTAGTGGGTATTGCGGTAACGACCGCGCGTATCTCCGTGTTTTACACTCCGTCGGGCGCGATGACCGCGCTTACGATGACTGAATTCGGCGCGCTTATATATTTTACTTTCGCCTCGCATTTGCTTTGGAGTGCGGAAATGGATATTATGAATCCTCAAACGCAGCAGTATTCTACTTTTAACGAGCAAGCCAACAATCCGAACGAAAATGCGTCCGCGATTCTATGCTTTATAATTTCCGCGGTCGTGTCCGGCGCGTCGTTTCTGCTCGCGCTTGAAAATTCGTATACCGCGTGGCTTAAAGTTCTTGCGGTTACGGCAGGTTTCCTAATTTTCAGAGTAGTAAACTACGTTCTTAAAATCAGAGCGTTTTACAAGGAGAAGTGAGCCGTGAAAAAGATCGTCGTAATAGTTATAGTCGGCTTATATTTAGGCTCTATATTCGTGGTGAACTTTTTCGGGCTTAATTACGTTCCGCACGAGATGACGGTTTTCGTCGACAAAATAGAGTGCAATACCATTTCGGATCTTTCCGGCAAAGATATTCCTTATTACCAAATAACGCAGGATCCCGAAACGCAAAAGGACAAGAAATGGTTCAAAATAAAATTTATCGAGGGCAGTTATACGACTGAAGAAAAAAGTCTTGCCGAAAATAAGAACACTTTTAAAATCAATTTTTCGGTATTCCCGATCGGAGCAAACAACAAGGCGGTTAAACTCAGTTACACGCCGAACGACGCGAAATATATCGTGGACGAATCTCAGATGACCGTAACGTTTTTAAAACGCAGTACGGTAGAGATAACGATAATTGCGGACGACGGTTCGGGAGTTTCGGAAATGATAGCCGTAGAGGCGTTAAAGAAAGTATAAAACCACAGGAGGGTTATATGAAAAAACATTTATTAATTTTATTTGCGCTTATCACGTCGCTTTTTCTGATGGCGGCGGTAAGTTGCAGCGCTACCACAAAAGTCACGGATCTTACCGTGGACGACGGCAAAGTCGTCAAAGAAGTTAAGGTCGGCGACGACGTCGACGTAAGCAAGTTGACCGCTATCGCCTCTTTCGAGGACGGTACTACGAAATCTCTTACCGCAAACGACGTAGCGTTCTATATCGGGAACTCGTTCGACGCGAAAGAAATAAAGAAACAGACCAAACTCGAAGGCACCGTTTTCAAGGGGTTAACCGAAAAAGTCGGACAGGTCAAAATACTCGTCGAATACATGACGCTCGTGCGGACTATAACGATAACCGTAGACGATTTGGTCGCGGTAAACCTCGAAGTGGACGCCTCTTTAATTCCGGAAGTAAAGGTCGGCGATGACGCGGATTTTTCGTCGGTTACGGCTACGGTTACTTTCGACAACGAAAGCACCAAGGCACTCGGCGTTACCGATTTGGAATTTTATTCGGTAAGTCCGTCTTATTCATCCGCGGAAAATAAAAAACTCGAACCGGACGAAGATAATATGGTTTCGGGAATTTCCACGGCTGAAGGCGAGGTAACCATCTACGCCGTTTACAGAGAGGCGACGGCTGAATTTAAAGTTACCGTCATACCCCTTACGATAAACGACATGTACGAATTTCAGTCTTTGGCACTGCCGTCGAGCGAAAACGCGCGCGTCACGCAGGCGAAGAGTTTCCTCGCCGACTCCGACGCTAAGGCAAGACTTGTCGGAAGCGCCAACCCGTTCAGATTTTTACCCGTGCTTTCCGTACACGATTATACTACGGGCAAAGGAACGAATCTCACGGAGTACGACACCGCTTCGGTCATAAAGGACGGCGACGGCGTAGAGCTACGCGAAGAGGACGACGCCGACGAAAAAATCGCGAAGTATTATTTTAACGACGAACTCATTGTAACGGCTTATTACGGCGAGGGAAAGTATCAGTTTACACATAACGCGGAGGGTAAAGTCTACTCCATAACCGTATTGCCGAGAGAGTTGGAATGCGAGGAAGAGGACGCCGTTAAAGTTACCGTTGAAATAGTCGACGGCTTTAACGTCTACGACGCGAAAGATCTTGCCATAATAGACAATACTACGGAAAAGAGTTGGTCGGTAGGCGATTCGTGGGCAAAGACCCCGGACGTCTGGGCGGGAATAAGGCAAGAAAAGGGCTTTACGGTGGAGATGAGCAACTCGACTAAGGCTATCGTACTTCAGATGAATATCGATATAACTCCCGCCGATCTCCCGGATGCTTACGTCGGAACGGTCGAGAGAGATCTCGATTATTACGCTTTCGGTCAGGATAACGACAACGACGGCAAGTACGATTTCGTAAAGACCGTCAAAAACGCAAAGCGCTTGACGCACGACTCAAACGGCAACTTGTTTATATATGAAAGGGTGTCCGATTCTTCGTTTACCGTATACGGGAACCACTACAATTTAAACGCGGCGGAAGTACCTCTCGTCTCCGCATTTAAGGAAAAAGCGGTGGAGAAAGACCAACTCGGTAAAAGTCTTGAAATAAGCGATTACGGTTCGGATACTTCCAACGCCGCATTGTTCAGATTTTGCGGTACTAAAGAGGACGAAACCGAGCGCGCGGTGTATTCATTTAAAGATCTCAACGTTATAGGAAACGCGAACACCGAGCAATGGGTTATCTACGGTCCGAACGACGCGAATAGAACTCAAGATCCTTTGGCGGTAAACGCAGGCGGTTTCATATTCGCTAAAGCAAAGAACTGTAATATTTCATCGACCAACGTAATGATGAACAGATGCTTTATCGGCTATCTTCTCGAGGACTATGTAAAAGCGACTGCGGATTATATCAAAGTTACCGACTCCTATCAGGACGCGGCGTTTATATGGGGCGATTCCGAAATGGATGTAAAACGCAGCGTTTTGAAAAACGCCGGCGGACCGCTGTTTATTATGCAGCACGTCGAGCCTAAGACGAATACCGATTCGAGAATTCCCAAATTGACAGTAGCGGATTGCGATATGGAGAACTTTATAACGGGTGACGAAATGTGGTTTGCGGACAGAGGCGCGAGCGCGCTGATTCCGGGTTTAAAGACCGGCATAAACGGATTTTTGAATGGGATCTCGGCTGCGATTTCGCAGGCTAGCGGGCAGGAAATGCCGACTAAAACCGCGACTAAGAAATCGGGAAATAAAGACAACTGCTTAAATCTCATAGTCTTAATGATGAGTAACGGCTCCGGCGCGGCCGCTCTCGGAACGACAGAAACGCAAGGGTATTGCGAGATAACGCAAAACGGCAAAACTTACGTTGCCGACAGAACGTCAAATTCCCAATTGAGGGCGGGAAACAACGTCTTGAGTTTAGGTGCGGCGACGTTTAACGTAGACGTATCGACGGGTTTCTTCTATACGCCTGACGCAACAAGCATTGCATACGCCGGCGCAAATCAGAACTTGGCGGCAGCAGCGGTATATCAAGGTGATTATATCGTGTTTAATCAGACGGGAATGGGTTTGGTCCTCGGAACGTCTTTCATGTAAAATCAACGGAAAACGCGCTTTTGCGATTTGCAAAAGCGCGTTTTCCGTTATAAAAAGCACAATACGTCGTTTTCGGTTGTAAAAAATCACAATATACTGTTTTTATATTCTCTCGGCGTCATAGTCGTAACGCGCTTGAAAGTTTTGGTAAAGTGCGGCAAAGAATCGAAACAGAGCAGATTCGATATTTCCGAAATCGGTTTATTTTCGCGTATTAAACGCTTGCTTTCGTCTATTTTAAGTTCGAGATAATAATTGATTATCGATTTGTTCGTTTTCTTCTTGAAAGTTTTGCAAAGCGTCGTCTTGCCGTAGTGGAGTGTTGTGCAAAGGTCCTCTAAAGTCAGTTTTTTATAGAGACTGTTTTCGAGTATCGCTATAATTTCGTCCTCGAGAGCCGAAGAACTTTCTATCTTCGATATGAATATCTCTTTGGAAGTGGGTTTCGCGGTTTCGGTGCGGATAATTTTTATCAGCAATTCTTCGAGATTGTTTTTTATAATCTGCGCTCCGCCGATATTTGCGTTTTCTTTTAAAACGAGTTTGTTCAAGTACGGGTCGAAATCGGGGAGAACGAACGTGTTTTTTGCCTCGGTCATAATAGACGCGAGCAAAAACCGTAAATCCTCCGGAAGAACGAAATGTTTGTTCTTAAAGTATTGCATAGTCTTGGATCTGCAATAAAAACTTATTATAAAGATATTTGAATTGTCCTGTCCGTTGCCCTCTACGCTGTGAGGCAGGCTCGGAGATATAAAAGTTATTTCGCCCTTTTTCAGCAGTTGTCTGTCGCCCTCGACGTTTACGAACACCGAATTTTTGTCGCAGTAAATTATCTCCCAAAAATTGTGCCGTTCTTCGGGGAAAACATAGTTTTTATCGAGTTTTTGATAGTGAATCGTAAATATCTCGGATATGGTCAGCATGCTCGATATTTTATAAGTGTAAAAAATTTTTTCTTCCATAGCAATCCTTTCGGCTAATATGATAACACATATATATTTTTTTTGCAATATATATTAGATATTTTTTTATGAAAGAATGTATAAATTAAGGGGAATATTATGCCTCGCATTTTCAGATATTAGTTGTATAATATAAATACAGAATAATATACGGAGGGTCTCGGTAATGAAATTTGTGCCGACGCTTGATAAGAACTTTAAGCCGCTTGTAGTGGAATACCGCAACTACGTCGAGGCGGCGAAACTAACGCAAAATCACACGCTCGATATTTTAGTCGAACGCAACGACGGGTATAATTATTCGTTTTCGTATCCCGTGTTTTCTTCGCCGGAAAAAAGGGAAGAGAACTTGAAAATGGCGGAGAGAATAATCAAGACCATTTTATGGGTAGTTGGCGGATATAAGATATATCTTCGCGGAGACAAGGAGATATACGACTATATCAAAGCCGCGTATACCGCGCAAGGAATAAGGAAATTTGACAAGCAGTTTATGGAGAGGGTATACGAGAGCGAATTCGAGGTTATCTACTGCGAGAACGAACTTCCGAAGGAAAAGAAGTGCAATCTTTCCGTCGGCGGGCATTTGGACGGTTGCAGAATAGGTTTCGACGCGGGCGGCAGCGATAGAAAAGTGAGCGCCGTAATAGACGGTAAAGTCGTTTACAGCGAAGAAGTCGTATGGTTTCCGAAAATCAATTCGGACCCCGAATAACACAGAAAAGAGATACTTACCGCGATGAAAACGGCGGCGAGTAAGATGCCGAGGGTGGACGCGATAGGCGTGTCGAGCGCGGGAGTATACGTCAACAACAAGATAATGGTCGCGTCGCTGTTTTTAAAGGTGAACGACGAAGATTTCGAGAAGAAAGTCAAGACCATGTATATAGACATCGCGAACGAGATCGGCGCCCCGCTCGAAGTTGCGAACGACGGCGACGTAACGGCTCTTGCCGGCGCGATAGACCTTAACGATAACGAGGTCTTAGGTATCGCCATGGGAACGAGCGAGGCGGTGGGATACATCAACTCTAACGGCGGACTTAACGGCTGGCTGTCCGAACTTGCGTTCGTACCCGTAGATTATAACGACGACGCCATGGTCGACGAGTGGAGCGGAGATTACGGCTGCGGCGTTAAATATTTCTCTCAAGACGGCGTGATAAAACTTGCCGAAAACGGCGGGTTCAAATTTGAAGAGGGACTTTCTCCGGCGGAAAAACTCAAAGTTATACAAAAACTCATGCAAGAAGGCTCGCCTCTCGCTAGACAAATCTACGAGGACATAGGCGTATATCTCGGTTACACTTTGCCTTATTACGCTATGTTTTACGATATAAAACACGTTCTTTTACTCGGCAGGGTAACGAGCGGCGAGGGCGGAAATATCATAATAGAAAAGGCGAAAGAGGTCTTAAAGGCGGAGTTCCCCGAATTTAAGTTCAAACTCGAAATGCCTGACGAAAAGAACAGGCGCGTGGGGCAGTCCATTGCCGCTGCGTCGCTTGCGGAAAGTAAAAAAATATAAGGAGCAATTATGAAGGTAATAATAGCGAAAGATTACGACGAAATGAGCAAAAAGGCGTTCGAGGTCATGAAGAGCGTCGTAAGCGCGAACAAAAGCGCGGTAATAGGTCTTGCGACGGGTTCGACGCCTATCGGCTTGTATAAAGAAATGATAAAAGACCATAAGGAAAACGGAACGAGTTATAAGGAAATAAAGACGGTCAACCTCGACGAATACGCGGGGCTTGACTATTCGAGCGACCAAAGTTACGTCTACTTTATGAGAGACAATCTGTTCGACCATATCGATATAGACCTTAAAAACACGAATATCGAAAACGGCAAGGCGAAAGACAGACAAGCGGAGTGCGAGAGATACAACGCGCTGTTAGAGAAAATGCAACAGGATATACAAGTACTCGGCATAGGCTCGAACGGGCATATCGCGTTTAACGAGCCGGGAACACCGTTCGGCAGCGTAACGCACATAGTAGACCTTACCGAAAGCACGATAAAGGACAATTCGAGGCTGTTCAAGAGCATAGACGAAGTGCCTCGTCAAGCGTTCACTATGGGACTTAAAAACATAATGAACGCAAAGAAAATACTTATTCTCGCAAACGGCGCGAACAAGGCGAAAGCGGTATACGGCTTAGTTAAAGGCGAAGTAACCGAAGGGGTTCCGGCGAGCGTACTTCAACTTCACCCCGACTGTACTTTGATTGTAGACGAGGCGGCGGCAAGTTTGATCTAACTAAGCCTATTATTTAACGGCGATAGCCGTGAGAAAAAATTCTCGCGGCTATCGCCGTTAAGTTTTTAAATATTATTCGAATAGATTACGCAAACGCCGAAACGATGATTATCGCGACTATGACACCCGAAGAAAACGCTTTGACGCCCTTTTTCACGTTTATAAGGTCTCCGAATATCACTAACGCGATATAATACGGCAGAAATAAAACGGAAGGAAATTGAGTCGCGGTAACTCCGCCTAAAAACTTAGCCGCGATAGAATATATTCCGTCAAGCGCCGCGTAAGGCAACGTCAAGCCCACGCTCAAAAAAGGCAAAATCGAATTAAAAAGCAGTCCGATCCATAAAAAATAGTAGACTATCGTTACGATGGGCAACACGATAAGGTTTAAAAGGAGACCGACTGCCGGCATATACCCGAAATATATAATCGATAAGGGGAAAATCGCAAGTTCCGCAGCGACGAGCGCGGATAGCGCGCGTGAAAACTTAGACCCCAAAAACGCCGTTTTCCGACTTATAGGCGGACTTACGGTTATAAGCGAGAAACAAACCGCAAAAGAAAGAATAAATCCCGCCCGAACTACGGACGTTGGGTCTGTCAGCGAGATAATAATCGCCGCTACGGATAAAGCGTTTATTCTGTCGTGTTTTTCGCCGAGCGTTTCGGATAAGAGCATACACCCGCACATAAATACCGCACGCATAGACGAGGAAGAAAATCCGCATACGCCCGAATAGAGCAAAAGAACGATAAAAATCCCGACGCTTTTATACCGACGCTTAAGTTTTAACGGCTCTAAAACGAATAAAAGCGCCGCGAACAGCAGTCCGACGTGCATGCCCGAAACGGCGAATATATGCGCGATACCGCCGAGGCGAAACGTCGTTAATTCCTCGGCGCTCAGCGCCGAAGTGTCGCCGATAATAATCGCGATCGCGATTTTCGAGGCTACGCCGCCGTCGTTTAAGGTAAGTCCGCGTTTTATCGCTTGTCGGACGGTATAAAATATTCCGCCTCTAAAGCCCGTAACTGTAACCGAATATACGTTTGTGCCCTGCATACTCGCGCCGATAATCGCGCTATAGGTAAACTTCCCGTCCTTACTCAAGGCGGCGGGGTACGCTCGGCATTTTACGCTGAGTCTGTCCCCGACGTTTACTCCGTCAAGACCGTATAATAGAATATTTCCGCCTTTTACGCCGTCGTAACTGCATTCGGAAAGAAAAACCGTCTTGCCGTCGTCGTTTACGGAAATATCGCTGACGACTCCGCTGACCGTGTAGTTGCCCGACGGGACTTTATCCGCCTCGGTTTTAAGAACGCTATAATAAAACCTGCCGTAGCCCAAAACGGACAAGAGTAAACATATACCCGCTACGACGGCGCGAGAAAATCGCGAACGCGATTTTAAGAAAATTTCGGAAAGAACAAAGGATGCCGAAAACACGCCCGCAAGAATCAAGACGCCGTAGCCGCCGAGAGACGGGGAGTAATAACTTACCGCCTCGCCGCATATAATGGATATAGCGAACAACAAAAGCGGTCTTAAATTAAACCGCCTTTCAGAATTCATAGGTTTCGCCCTCTTGGGCAATGATAAAGTTTCCGCCGGCGCGCTTTGCCTCGGCAAAAATATCGCCCTCGTTATAAAACGGATTAAAATGGGTAATAATCGACTTATTGCCACACTTTTTTGAGAGTTCGGAGACGTGATAAACGCTTAAATGCGGCTTATTTTCGTTCCAGTCTTTAAAAAGGAATCCGCCGTCGGCTAAAAACACGTCGGCATCGCATACGAAATTTTCAAGCGGCTCACAGACGTTCGTGTCGCCGGTATAGGCGAAAGTCTTGCCGCCGCACTTTATCTTGACGCCGTGATCGACCGCAGGGTGGCTAAGCGCGGTAAATTCAAACGTTATATCGTCCTCGAATTTAAAACCGTCGAATATTACGATCGCGTTAAAATAGGGTGAGCGTATCGCGTTCGTGATAATATCCGAGCCGTCGTCGAACGCAAAGAGGTATGGTTTATCGAATTTTTTGCCGCTACGCGAGAGAAACTCGAAATAATAACTAAGCACTCCGAGATCCGCGGTATGATCCGCGTGCGAATGAGAAATAATTATCGCGTAGAGGTTTTCGGGCAGAATTTCTTTTACAAGGCGCGAAAAACTGCCTTCGCCCGCATCCAACAAGATATTTTTGTTTCCCGCCTTTAAGAGGTACGAACTCGTTCCGCCGTCCGCTTTCGGAAACGGACCGTATTTACCTAAAATTTTCAGTTCCATAAATTCATTTTATGCTAAATAAAAAAATAAGTCAAGAATAACGGTTTATTATTTTTAAAGTCTTGCAATCAAAAGGGATATTTGCTATAATAAATGAGTTAAGCGAAAACTCGCCGAAAAGGCGGGTTCGGATATGAATTGACTTGTGGCTTGACAGGCTAACGTTAAAAATTCCTGCGGCGTTCGCATCGGGGTTTAATTCTTTCCACAACAAAAAATAAGGGAGCGACTCGTCTTACGGAGAAGGCGTATCTTGCGGTTTTTGTCTTTGAGCAGACCGTTTTATGCAAGAAGTCCCGAGACCTTAAGCGGCGCACCCACCTGCAATAGAGCGGGTTGATTTATGCCCAAGAACGGCGCAAGCGGGAACCGCCCC
>CAMOXE010000086.1 GCA_946628865.1 uncultured Clostridia bacterium
AAAACGGCGTATTTTCGATGGATTTTTCGAGAAGATGACGAAGTCGTACTGCCGTACTACGAGGAAGATGAACGAAAAAGGCGCGAAAAGGCGCGTTTTGCGGCAAGTTCAACCTATTCACACTCGGCTAGGGAATCGACTTAAGAAATACGAGAGGAGAAATCTTAAAACGCAATGTTTCAAGCAATTATATTTTCAGCGTCCGCTTTAATAATTTGCGCGGCTGTGATAGCGGCTAAAAAGGGACGTATCGAAAACTTGAATAGATTTACGAAAATCGCCGCGGTGATTTTCTGCGTTTTGGGGTTTTTCAGATACTTTCTTTCGGATTCTTTCGTGTTCGTCATAAACGGCGCGTCTTTTAACGGCACTTATTACGACGTGACGGACGTATTGCAGTCGATTCTGCGTTGGGGGTATTACCTTAACTATACGATACTTCCGATAGCGGTGTTTTACGATAGCAGACTGTTTAAAAATTTAGCGAGTTATATCTGTCTGCCGTTTTCGGTACTGTCCGCGATATTCATAAACGACTATATGGGGTATTTTTTATCCGCGAAAGGCATGGGACTGCATTTGGTGCCTTGGGTAAGATACTCCTATTTTGTTATAGAGTTGATATTTGCCATCGTCATACCGATTGTGATGCAGATAAAAGACAAGCACGTCTTTAACGTGAAAGACAAAAAAGAGTGGTTTAACTTTTTGGTTTCGTTGCCTTTCGTGTTTTTGGTGCTGTTGCCGCCGTATATTCCGCAATCGCTTATAGGGTATTCGTCTATCCTCGCCAAAATCGGATCGCCGTTCCATATCGGCTGGATTCTGTTTTGCGTTTTAGCGGCGATAACGCTGTATTTTCTGTTTCGTTTCAAAGACTATAAAACGCGGAACTTATTGTGCGTATTTTTGACTTTCGCACTTTTTTACCATTACAATTCGATATTTTTAATGGGAATAACCCTGCCGCGCTTACCCGTGCAACTGTGCAACCTCGCGGCGTATTTATACCTGATCGCTATACCTTTTAAGAAAAACAGACTTTTTCAGTTTTGCTTTTTGGCGAATACCACGGGCGCGATAGTTGCCCTCGTTGCGTCGGATTTTTCCGGCGGAGGCGTCTTGAGTTTCTGGAATATGCACTTCGTTTACGAGCATACGCTCGTGTTTCTCGTTCCCGTCCTTGCGCTGTGGCTGAGGGTGTTTCCGCGGTTTGACAGAAAGGCTATCAAGTACACGGTCATAGGCTTTACTATATACTTTGCGTTTTGCCTTATCTTCGGCACGATATTAAACGGATATTCGGATATAACGGGAACTAAAGTCAATTACTTCTTTATGTTCGACTTAAAGAAGGCTTTTGATTATTTTCCGTTTTTATCCTTTGCCGAGAGATATTCGATAGAATTCGGAAGATTTGAATTATATCCGATAATCGTATCCGTGGTATACGTCGGTTTCAGCGTATTCTATCTGCTTATTTATCTACTCACGCGATACTTATATAAGTACGAGGACGATAGGTTGGAACTGAGGAAATCCGCAATAGACCTATACGAAAAGGTTACACATAAAAAATCTCGCAGACCGTTGGGTTTCGACGACGGAGGACGAAATGCAGGTTGAAATAAGAAATTTGGTTAAAAATTACGGCAATTCGCCGAAAAACGCGGTCGATAATCTATCGGTAACGATGCGCTCCGGCGAGATTTACGGATTCGTCGGTCCGAACGGCGCGGGGAAAAGCACGACTATAAAATGCCTCGTTGGTATACATCCGTTTCAGTCGGGCGACGTAATAGTCGACGGAGTTTCGATAAAGTCCGACCCTCTCGCCGTAAAAAAGGCGATAGGCTACGTTTCGGACAATCACGCCGTATTCGAGCAACTTACCGGCAGGGAATACGTCAATCACATGGCGAATTTATATAAAGTCAGTCCGTCGGACAGGGCAGAACGCTGTAAAAAACTGCTTAAGACTTTTAATATGGAGCAGAATTTCGACAAGCCCATTAAGAGTTATTCTCACGGCATGAAACAAAAAATCACGGTTATCGCCTCGCTTATTCACGAGCCGAAACTCTGGGTTTTAGACGAGCCTTTGACGGGGCTTGATCCGCGAAGCGCGTATCAACTGAAAAAGACCATGCGCGAGCATGCGGATAAAGGCAATATCGTATTTTTCAGTTCTCATATTTTAGACGTGGTCGAAAATATCTGCGATAAATGTTGCGCCATCGAGGACGGAAGATTAAAAGGCGAATACGACTTGAAAGACCTTAGGGCGCGGGGCGTTTCGCTCGAAGAATTGATTGTAAGTGAAGAATATCCCGAAGGAGAATAAGATTGAACAACGTTTTTAATCTTTTAAAACTCCAGATCGACAATAAGACGAACTTACTTAAGACCTTTGCGCCGAAAAAAATGGCTATATCGATACTTAAAGCCGTGCTGATATTGGCGTTGGGGCTAATCGGCGTATGGTTCGTGGGCAGCAGGATATTCGTTTTGGGCGTGGCGATAAACGCCGAACTTATTTCGATAATACTCGCGGTTACGCAACTTATCTCCGTAATATTTTGCGTCGGCAACGTCATCGGCACGCTGTACCTTAGCAAGGACAACGAAATGCTGATGTGTTTGCCCGTAACGCCGAACGAACTTTTCGTGTCAAAAATCTTATTTATATATCTGAAAGAACTGTTCGTTGGTGCAATGATTTCCATACCCGTGTTTACGGGCTTGGGGATAATGGGCGGATACGGCGCGGAATATTTCTGTTCATTTTTCATTATTCTGTTTTTTTTGCCCATATTACCTATAGTTTTAGCGTCATTGCTGAGCGTTCTGGTAATGGCGGTCATAAAATTTTTAAAGCGATACACTTATCTTTCCGTGATAGTCATGCTGCTTTTCGTGGTGGCGTGCTTTGCGGGGTATATGTTTTTGGTAAGCAATATCGTAAAGACTTTCAATATTGCCGATAAACAGATAGAAACCGTAAATACCATCAACGCCGACGTAGTGCGTATAGGCGGCGGCATACCGATATACAACAAATTGGCGCTTGCTTTTTTAAGTTTTAAAAATTGGCTTTACGTCTTGATTTTTATAGGCGTTTGCCTCGCGTTGACGGTCGTAACTCTCATTTTGATCAGAAGTTTTTACTTTAAAACTTCGGCTGTGGAAAGACAAGACAAAACGCGCGAAACGAAAGGCGTGTACGCTTTAAAGAGCAAATCGGCTTTTTTGAGTTTGATGCAGAAAGAGGCGATATGCGTTTTCAGATCCCCCGCGCAGGTTTTCGAGTACTTTTTATTCACGCTCTTGATGCCGTTTATCGTCTTTACCTACGATAAACTGTTCACGGCGATAACCGTAAACCAAGCGGGCGTAAATATGATAGCGGGTTCGCATATAATGGCGGTCGCGATTCTGGCTATGCTCTCGAACTTGGCGTCGGCGTCGGCTATATCGAGAGAGGGTGCGAATTTCTATATATCTAAAATAGTCCCGGTGGACTATTTCACTCAAGTGTTTGCAAAACTCACTTTCAACGCGATATTTACCGTCGGGGCGCTTATCTTAACGATGATCGTGTCTTGCTTTTACTATCCCGTATGGCAAGTCGTCATCGGGACGGCGGCGGTCGCGTTTTTCGCGATAGGTCACGCGGCGATGAGTCTGGATATGGATATAAACAATCCGACGATTTCTTTCGAGGGCAACGGCGACGCTTCGGCGGTGAGTAAAAGCACGACGAAAAGCATAATTTCAGCGCTCATAATCGGCATTGCGATAGGTCTGTTCATAATACTGACGTCGCAAGTCAAAAACGCTGTAATTCCTTATATTATAATCTTAGCGCTCGGTCTGGCGTTTATGATCCGTAGGTTGATTTTGTTGATACTCAGAATAAACCTTAAATACGACAAAATCGAGATGTGAGGCGGAGGGTATGAAGAAAACCGTAATTTTAATTTTGGCTATCCTCCCGATATTCCTGGTCATAACCATATCGTTTGCGGGGAGAATAATTTCCTATTATCAGCACGTTCCGGTAGAGAGAGTAACCTTTGTGGACGAAAACGGATCGGACGTCGACGAAAAGTTCGTATTCGTAGTAAACGTAGGCGAAGAAAAACCCGCGAGCGTAAAGATATATCCGGAAAACGCCACCAACAAAAGGGTGTCTTTTGCCTCCGACGACGAAGAGAAGTTCACGGTTGACGCCGACGGAAAAATAACGGGGGTTTCTTACGGCGCGGCGACGCTCGTCGTAACGACCGCAGACGGCTCAAAGACCGCGAAAATACTCGTAAAGGTAACCGCGGACAAAGTCACGGGCGTTTCGTTCCCGGTTGAGGAAACGGAAATAACCGTAGGCGACAAGAAGAATTTGACCGCGACCGTAACGCCTTACGTCGCGATAGACAAGAGAGTGGACTATTTTTCAAGCGACGAGTCTATCGTTACGATCGACGCCAACGGCAATATAACGGCAAAAAAAGCGGGCGAGGCGACGGTAACCGTCAGAACTAAAGACGGAGGATTTGAAGATACTTGCAAAGTCGTCTGCGTAAGCGGCACTCCGGCGTTGTATTTCGATTTTTCGGATAACGACAAATTCGTTAAATCGGGCGACGGTTATATTATAAAGAAAGACGAAATAAGCGAATTCAACCTTAAAGACTATTTAATGGTCGATGCCGAAAAAATCGACATGTCGGACGTTAAGTTTATTATCGTGAGCGGCTCGGCTAAAATAGACGGCGATAGAGTGTACGACTTCAATAAGGGTATTTTAAAAGTCGTAGCCTACGTCGGCGAGGACGAAAATTCGGCGCCGTTTAAGACCGAAGTATTAATAATGGTTCAATAACATAATTGAAGATAAAAAAACAAGAGAGGTAAATTTATGAAAAAGGTAAAAGGCTTAATCTATGCCGCCGTATGCGTCGTTATGGCGCTTGCGTTTTCCGCTTGCAGTCAATTGACCGAAGCCGTCAAAACGCTCGTTATCTCGGCGGACAAAACCGTTGCCGCGCCCGGACAAACGGTCACGTTTGACGCGAAATTGGTCGGCGGAAACGAAACGGAAACCGTTGCGAACGCGGTTTACGGCATTGTTTCGGGCGAGGAATTCGCCGCTATAGACGGAAACGTCTTAACGATTGCGGAGACCGCGACGACAGGCGACAAAATCGTCGTTAAAGCGACTTCGGACAAATTGACGTCGAACGAGATCGAAATCGAAGTCAGTCTGCCGCTTACGGGAATAGAGATATCCGCGAACGGCGTTTCCACCGTCGAGGCGGGAGACGTAATTGTTCTCGGCAAAGTTTTAACTCCCGAAACGGCGGATATAAATCCGTCCGAGATCCAATGGCAAATCGTCGAGGGCAATGATATTTGCGTTATCAATAGCGATATGTTGCTCGTAAACAAAACCGCCGCAACCGGCTCGGTCATAACCGTAAAGGCCGTTTACAGAGAAATCGAAAGCAACGCTTTGACCTTTACCGTGGGCTATCCGGTTACTTCCGTTCAAATTTCTGCGGTTTCATACGAAATAGTTAAGGGCAATTCTACAATGTTAAAAGCAGAAGTCGCTCCCGAAAACGCGACCGAGAAAAACAACGTTACCTGGACTGTCTTAAGCGGCGAGGAATACGCCGAAGTCGTTTCAAATTCCCTCGTAGTTAAAGACGACGCTTTAACCGGCGCGACGATAACTTTAAAGGCTACGGTCGGCGGCGTTGAAAGCAATACCTTGACCTTTACGGTTAAGGCTACGCAGTACGAGGTGCAGTACGAGGAAAACAAGTCGAAATTTATGATTAACGTTTCCGAAGAGAATATCACTCTCGATAAAAACGCGACTTCAAGCCCTGTTCTGGAAGTTCGGTTATATAACTATAACTTCGAGCGCGTAACGGACAAAGAGATAACTTATACGGTTATCGAAGGCTCGGACTACTTAGGCGTCGAGGCTGACGGATATAAATGCTCGTTCAAATTGCTCGGACACGGCAAAGCCGTAGTTCGGGTCGGAATCGTAGGCTCGGAAGTTACGCACGACGTAAACGTAAACGTCGTAGTTCCTCCCGACGCCGTAACTTTACCCGAAGTATTTACCGAGCGCGCGGGACTCGCTTACAGTTTCTCTAAAGTAAACCCGACTACGCAAGCGGTTGAAACTCTTCCTTTCGTCGCGGGCGTAGCGGGCGAAAAAGTATGCTCGGACTTAAAGTATTCGTTTATAAACGAAAACGGCGATAGCGGAGATTCGGTCGCCGAGTGGAACGACGGCAGGATAACGTTTAAACAGACCGGCAAGATCACCGTTTTGGTTTCTTCCGATTCGGGCAGCCGAGTAGAAACGA
>CAMOXE010000087.1 GCA_946628865.1 uncultured Clostridia bacterium
AGGGTCGATCATAAAGACAAGTTCAAAATCGAATGCGTATGCGATAACGACCCGGCGAAAATACGACTTGCAAAAGACGATTGGGCTATTCCGGATGAAAAATGTTTTTTAAGCGCGGACGAATTTTTAAAAGAAAAGCGCTCGGACGCTTTAGTTATCGCCACTCAAGACAGAGACCACGTCAAGATGTGCGTAAAAGCCCTCGAACTCGGTTACGATATTTTGCTTGAAAAGCCGATTTCGCCCATAAAGGAAGAACTGTACGAACTTCTCGAGGCGAATAAAAAATACAACCGCAAGGTAATAGTCTGTCACGTCTTGCGCTATGCGCCCGCGTTTACGAAGATAAAGTCGCTTTTAGACAGCGGAGTTATAGGCAAAGTCGTCTTGATAGATTGGATAGAGCAGGTCGCGTATTGGCATCAGGCGCACAGTTTCGTGCGCGGGAATTGGCGAAACGACAAGGAAACTTCGCCTATGATAATGCAGAAATGCTGTCACGATTTAGATCTTTTGCAGTACTATGCGAACTCGAAGTGCAAGACCGTGTATTCCGTCGGCAACCTTTCGTTTTTCAATAAGGAAAACAAGCCGCAAGGCGCGGCAAGCCGCTGCGCGGACTGCAAGTATATAGACGAGTGCGTATACAGCGCGGAAACCCTTTACGTTAAAAAGAGACGCAAAGACTTCGATTGGATCGAAGATAAACCGGACGTCGACGACGCCAAGCGCATGCAGGGCTGGCCGTTCAACGTGGTAGACCTTACAAGACCCATTACCGAAGAGTCGATAAGGCGTTCGTATCGAGAAAATCAATACGGCAGATGCGTGTTCGAGTGCGACAATAACGTCGTGGACAACCAAAACGTCGTTATGCAGTTCGAGAACGGGATAAAAGCAAATCTCACCATGACAGCGTTTACCGCTTTGCCGGGCAGAAAAATGACTTTTCACGGCACTCTCGGCGAAATCGAAATGGACGAGGAGAACGACTATATAAGGCTTTCGCTTTACGCCAAAGGCACTCGGTTTTTCAGTATAAAAAAAATAATCAAAGAGGCGTATGACGACAATTTCGGTCACGGCGGCGGGGACGCTATGCTCGTATCCGATTTTTACGAGGCTTTAAAAGGCGATAAAGAACTGTCGACTACGCTGGACAGGTCGGTCGAGAGCCATTTGATGGCGCTCGCCGCAGAGAAATCGAGGCTTACCGGAGAGGTTTGTCTCGTTCACGAACTCGACGAATAACGAGGAAAGGACGCTATATGATACGTTTTGACAAAGAGAACCAAATTATTGCCATAGACACTAAAAACACGACTTACGCAATGCAGATATTGCGCGATAAATACGTCTTGCACCGATACTTCGGCAAGAAAACGAAAGACGTTCCGCTTTATGAAGAGCGATTGCTGCAGTTTTCGCCGTATGACGCGGAGATAAGCAGGAGTTTTTCTCTCGATGCGGTTGCGAGCGAACTCTCATTTTTCGGCAGCGGGGATTTGCGCGATACCGGAATAAAGATTAAAAATCGTTACGGCAACAGCGTAACCAAATTCATATATAAGTCTTTCAGAACTTTTAAAGGCAGAATACCTTTCGGCGACATGCCGTACTCGAGAAACGGCGACGAAACGCTCGAAATCACTTACTTCGACGACGTTTCAAATTGCCGTTTGAAATCTTACTATACCGTTTATTACGATACGGATACGATAGTCAGATACGTCGTATTTGAAAACGCGGGCAAGGATACTCTTTTAATAGAAAACGCGCTCGCCTGTCAGTTGGATTTTGAAAATGCGGACTTCGAGTTCGTCTGTCTTGCCGGTCAATATTATCACGAACGCAATATCACGGCTTATCCCTTGCACTTCGGGAAACAATCCATTTACAGCGAGAGGGGGCATTCTTCGGCAAACGCAAATCCGTTCGCCATATTGAAATCTCCCGCCGCAGACGAGAATAGCGGCGAATGCTACGCGGCAGAGTTCGTCTATTCGGGAGATTTTGAATTGCAAGCGGAACTGATGTACGACAAGCGCATGCGGTTTATGGCGGGGCTTAATCGCCATACCATATCCTGGAATCTACGCGGGGGCGACAGTTTTACAACTCCCGAAACGATATTGACTTTCTCCGCCGAGGGGCTGAACGGCGTAAGCCGAAACTTGCACGACCACTTGCGGGCAAACGTTATCAATCCGAAATTCGTATACGCTCCTCGCCCCGTGGTTATAAATACCTGGGAAGCGGTGCATTTCAATATAAACGAGGACGTCTTACTCAAATACGCCGACGCCGCCGCGGAGATAGGAATCGATATGCTCGTGGTTGACGACGGTTGGTTCGGAAAAAGAAACGACGACACTTCTTCGCTCGGCGATTGGTATTTAAATACCGAAAAGTTTAAAAACGGCTTGGAGAGTTTCTCCGAAAAAATCCATAATAAGGGTCTGAAACTCGGAATCTGGATAGAACCGGAAATGATTAACCCCAAGAGCGAATTGTATTCTAAGCACCCCGATTGGGCTCTGCAATGCCCGAACAGAGAAAAGTCGCTTTGGCGGCATCAACTCGTACTCGATATGTCCAACGACGAAGCCGTTACCTATGTAGCAAACAGCATAATTGAAACGTTAAAGGACGTAAAACTCGAGTATATCAAGTGGGATTTCAACCGTTCGCTATCCGAAGTCGGCTCGCTTGCCTTCGACGAAGAACGGCAATGCGAAATAAAACACAGGTTTGTTCTCGGAACTTATAAGATGCATAAAATGCTTACCGAAGCGTTCCCCGACGTAATATTCGAGGGCTGTTCGGGCGGCGGAGGGAGGTTTGACGCCGGCATACTCTTTTACTGTCCGCAGATTTGGACTTCGGACGATACCGACCCGATTGAAAGGCTTAAAATCCAGCAAGGCACGATGACCGCATATCCGCTTTCCGCTATCAGCGCGCACGTTTCAAATACCCTCATAAACGATTACGAGGACCGTCCCGACTACGATTTAAGGTTTAAAGTCGCCCTCGGCGGAGTTTTGGGCTATGAACTCGACATTACCTCGCTTTCGCCCGAAGAAAAGAAAGAGGCTGAAAAACAGATACGGCTTTACAAAAAACTCAGCGGACTTATTCTTCACGGCGACGCGTTCAGACTTAGCGGTTTAAGCGATAACGAATACGGTTTTTACGTCTTGTCAAAGGACGGAACGGAATATTATTTCGAGTATTATAACCTTTCGGACGCGCCCGTTCAAAGGCTGTTTGAAATCAAGTTGCGAGACGAAAAGGTAATTATAGACACCTCGAAAGCGGTTAAATACAGCGGCAATAAGACGCTTTATTATATGTTTTCCTGTTCTATAGCCTGACAAGACTTAAACGGAATACGGTTTAAGCGGCGCTTATGACTGAGAAAACTCTTAGCGCTGCGCCAAACGGCATAAAACGGAAGTGGCGCTTAATTTACGCGCGGACGAAAATACGCCCCGTTAAGACGTCGGAGAACGGTTGCGTCCGTTATATAACCGATTATAATCGGTCGGTTTGTTTTCGTAATTTCCGATAAACATAATATACAACATTGAATTGTCCAAAGGAGAATATAATGAAGGTAGCGGTAATAGGTTACGGCGGAAGAGGCAGACTTTACACCGACATATTGAAAAACAAATCCGTCGAGATAGCGGCGGTATGCGATACGGATAAGGATAAACTTGCCCTTGCCGTTCGCGAACTGGGTATCTCTCAAAATTCGCTCTACGACAGCGAGGAGGAATTTTTTAAGCAAGGGAAACTTGCGGATATGCTTATGGTATGCACGCAGGACGAACTTCATTTCAGGCACGCAATATGCGGGCTTGAGTGCGGATACGATCTTTTACTTGAAAAGCCGATCGCTTGCAGTATAGAAGAGTGTAAGGAGATAGAGAAAAAAGCGGAAGAAACGGGCAGGAACGTTTTCGTGTGCCACGTTTTGAGGTATACGCCGTTTTTCGGCGGCATAAAAAAAGAGATAGATAGCGGCAAATTCGGCAAGGTAGTGACCGTATCCATTACGGAAAACGTTGCGTATTGGCATCAGGCGCACAGTTACGTCAGAGGGAATTGGAACAACGACAAAATCGCCACGCCGATGATTGTTGCCAAATGCTGTCACGATATAGACCTTATATGTTGGTTCGTCGGAGAAAAGTGCGACAAAGTAAATTCGTTCGGAACGCTGTCGTATTTTAACAGAGAACACGCCCCCGTAGGCTCGGCGGAATATTGTCTTGATTGTAAATACAGAGCGAGTTGCGCCTACAGCGCCGAGAAGATATATATAAAGGACAGGGCTGAAAAGGGGAAACTCGGTTGGCCTTGCGATATAGTCGTAAACGAACCTACTGTGGAAAAGTTGTACGAGGCGTTAAAGACGAGCAAATACGGTAAGTGCGTCTATAAGTGCGATAACAACGTTGTCGACCACCAGATAGTAAATATGAATTTCGTGGGCGGCGCTACCGCTTCGCTTACGATGACGGCGTTTTCGGGCGAGTGTTACAGAGAAATCCACGTTCACTTGGAAAAAGGAGATATATACGGGGATATGCTCGGCAACGTCCTGACTTGCAATATTTACGGAGAGGGACAGTACAAGATAGACGTCAATTTAGAGTCGGATTCCGCATACGGACACGGCGGCGGCGACGTGGGAATGATAAATACGATTATCGATTTCTATGACGGCAAGGATAAAATGCGGACGACGATAAATCAATCCATGCAAAGCCACTATATAGGTTTTTCCGCGGAATTGTCACGCAAAAACGGCGGCAACGTAGTGGAAATCGAATAATAATTCAATATTCGGCGAGAATATAAAAGTGCGTAAGTCAATTGGAATAACTTACGCACTTTTTATATGTATCAGCCAAGTCAATTCATATCCGAACTCGTTTAAGCGGCGGAATTTCCACTCGTCGGAATTATTCGATCGAAATTGCGAAAAGGCAAAACCCCGCGACTACTTCACTATGAGATTGATAAGTCTGCCTTTTACGACTATAACTTTTACGATCTCTTTACCGTCCAAAAGTCGCGCTATAGTTTCGTCTTTCAATACTTCCGCCTTTATTTCCTCTTCGGAAAGAGAAGTCGAAAGCACTATTTTGGCTTTCATCTTGCTGTTTATCTGTACGGCGAGTTCCGCCTCGTCTTTAACGAGCGCGCTCTCGTCGGCAGTTGGGTAGTCCTGCAAAAATACCGACTTCTTGTTGCCGCGCGTTTCCCACAGTTCTTCCGCAAAATGCGGCGCGCACGGCGCGAGCAACAGTATGAGCGTGTCGATCGCTTTTTTCATAAGCGACGTGTATTTCGTTTCCAAAGCCTCGTATTTATATATGGCGGTAACGAACTCCATCAGCCTTGCAATCGCCGTATTGAACGAGAAATTATTCATATCTCTGTCGACCGACTTGATCGTGTACGCCTCGCTGTAAAGGAGTTCCTTTTCGTCTTTGCCGAGTTTATAATCGCCGTTGTCCTTATAGGCGTTTACCTTTGCCACCAGCCTTTCGACTCTGTCGGCGAACTTTGCAATGGACTTTATGCCGTTATCGTCCCACGGTCCGCCCGCCGTATAGTCGAAACCGAACATAAGATACATTCTGAATACGTCCGAGCCGTAAGTTTCGATATATTGATCCGGCGAAACGACGTTGCCGCGTGATTTACTCATTCTGAATCCGTCCGGACCCAAAATTATGCCCTGGTGAGTAAGCGAAGTGCACGGCTGCGCGATCTTGG
>CAMOXE010000088.1 GCA_946628865.1 uncultured Clostridia bacterium
ACGAGCCGCAAGGCGGCGGTGGAAATTCCGAAACCGCCGAAATGATACGCTCGGCTTTCAGCGAAGACAAAATGACTAACGTTACCGTCGATATACAGATGGAAGGAGAAGAGGTTGTAAACACCGTGAAATTCTTCGACGGAAAGGCGTTTGCCGTAGTGGACGGCGAAACGCAAGAGGTTGAAGGAACTTTTGTCGACATTATAGGCGAAGAAGCCGCAACTGCGATTTTATATAATACGGAAGCGTTTGAAGAGTTAGTCGACGGCGGCTACGGATATATGGAAGAAAGCGACGACGGAGCCTTATCCATAGTATTGTATATCTCAGGCGGGTACGTCGAAAAAATGTTTATCGAGCAAGTCTCGATAAACGACGGAGAAAGGACGACGGAGATTGCGCTCCAAATATTCTTCCGCGATTACGGCACCACGGAGTTCTAAGGATATTCGGATAGGTATTGATTTTCCTAAAAACGCAAAGCGATAGCCTTAAAACGGGGCTATCGCTTTAAAATTTCTTAGTTCGGCAAGACCTAAACCGTATTTTGCTTACTAAAATCGTCAAAAATATTTATTTTATAAGAAATAATCGCGTAAAAAAAGTTGACTATATTTTTAAAAAGTGCTAAAATCTTCATATAATGGTATCAAAATGCGAGCCATTATTTTAGCCGAATGAAAATAAGAGTGAACCCGCCCCAAGCCGTGTCTTTTGCGCCCTTTTCGGCGAGTTCTCGCGTAATGAATTGGTATTCTATTCCGCTCGTCATCACCAAAAATGACGTCAAAATACATCGGCTATGGGTGCAACGCATTAAAACGTCTCAATTTCGCGGGGATTTTAGTAAAGGCGAATGAAGGCGTATACAAATACGTCGAATGAGAATTTGCGTAAAAGGCACCGAAATTCAGCCGTTTTAACGAGTTTAATCTTGTTTTCATTCGGCTAAACTATGCTTTCTTTAAACGGGTTAGGGCCGTTTTCAGAATATTTCATCAAAATAAGGAGGTAAAAAATGCCAACTATCAATCAGTTGATCAAACACGGCAGAGTAACGGCTACGGAAAAGAGTAAAGCCCCGATTCTCAACAATTGTCCTCAAAGAAGAGGCGTTTGTCTTTCGGTTACTACGACTTCTCCCAAAAAGCCGAATTCCGCTCTTCGTAAGATCGCAAGAGTAAGATTGACGAACAAGCAGGAAGGTACTATCTATATTCCGGGCGAAGGCCACAACCTTCAGGAACACAGTTCCGTACTTATCCGCGCCGGCAGGGCAAGAGATTTGCCCGGCGTTCGTTATCACATCATCCGCGGCACTTTGGATACTGCGGGCGTTGCAAAGAGAAAACAGGCGAGAAGTAAGTACGGCGCGAAGAGGCCTAAATAATTTTTAAGGCAATATAAACTTCGTTCCGCTTAGTTTCTTTAGTCGTAAACAAGAAACCGAAGCCCAATTTTTTCTAAGCAAAAAAATCCTACTTATCGGAAAATTCTGAAACAGCTCGAAAAGTAGGCAGTACGGCGCTTTGAGTGCCGGAAGGTTCGCTCCCTATTATATAATAGGTTGTAGCGATAGCTGTACCGGGCAATGACCGAAAGATCGGTCGCCCTAATAAAAAATTTAAAGGAGGACAAAACAATGCCAAGAAGAGGTAACGTACCCAAAAGAGACGTATTACCCGATCCGATATACGGCAGCAAGGTAATAACCAAACTCGTAAACCAGGTAATGCTTGACGGCAAGAAAGGCACTGCGCAGACGATAGTATACGAAGCGCTTGAAAAGGCGCAGGCTAAACTTGGCGCCGAGCCGATGGATATATTCAATCAGGCGATGGCTAACGTAATGCCGCTGCTCGAAGTAAAAGCGAGGAGGGTAGGCGGCTCGAACTATCAAGTGCCTATCGAAATAAGACCTGAAAGAAGACAGACGCTTGCGATACGTTGGATAGTGGCGAGCGCGAGAAAGAGAAGCGATCGCGATATGAGCAACAAACTTGCAAGCGAATTGATGGACGCATACAACAATACCGGCGGCGCAGTCAAGAAGAAAGAAGACACGCACAGAATGGCTGAGGCGAACAAGGCGTTCGCGCACTATCGCTGGTAATCAAGGAGACAACGATGGCAAGACAATACGATTTACAGCACACCAGAAACATCGGAATAATGGCGCACATCGACGCGGGAAAGACGACCACGACCGAAAGAATTCTGTTCTATACCGGAAAGACGCATAAACTCGGCGAAGTTCACGACGGCGCCGCGACTATGGACTTCATGGTACAAGAGCAAGAGCGTGGTATAACGATAGCGTCGGCGGCTACGACTTGTTTCTGGAAAGACAACAGAATCAATATAATAGACACACCGGGACACGTCGACTTTACGGTAGAGGTCGAAAGATCTCTGCGCGTACTTGACGGCGCGGTGGCTACGTTCTGCGCGAAAGGCGGCGTAGAGCCGCAATCCGAGACGGTATGGCGTCAGGCGGACAAGTATCACGTTCCGCGTATCGCCTACGTCAACAAGATGGATATCAACGGCGCGAACTTTGAAAACGCGGTAAACATGATGCGCGAAAGGCTTAAAGCCAACGCGATGCCGATATGTTTGCCTATCGGAAAGGAAGATACCTTCTGCGGAATAATCGACCTCGTCGAGAACAATTCGATAATATATCACGACGACCTCGGTAAAGATTTCACGGTAGGACCTATCCCCGCCGAATACGCCGACAAAGCGGCAGAGGCAAGGCAGGCTTTAATGGAGGCTTGCGCCGAGCAAGACGACACGCTTATGGAGAAGTTCTTCGAGGAAGGCGAACTCTCCGTAGACGAGATGAAAATGGCGCTTCGTAAGGCTACGCTTTCGATGTCGATAGTGCCGGTACTTTGCGGTTCGAGTTACAAAAACAGAGGCGTTCAGCATCTTTTGGACGCGATCGTAGATTATCTTCCCAACCCCTTGGACGTAGACCACGTCAAGGGCATAAATCCGGACACCGATCAGGAAGAAGAGAGAAAGACTTCGGACGACGAGCCGTTTGCGGGTCTTGCGTTCAAGATAGTAGCCGATCCGTTCGTAGGTAAACTCGCGTATTTCAGAGTTTATTCGGGACACCTTTCTTCGGGATCTTACGTTTACAACTCTACGAAAGGCAAGAAGGAGAGAGTAGGCCGTCTCGTTTTGATGCACGCAAACCACAGAGAGGAAATAGAAGATATTTACTCCGGCGACATCTGCGCGATAGTCGGACTTAAAGACACTACTACGGGCGATACGCTTTGCGACGAAGATCATCCTATAATCCTTGAAAAGATGGAATTCCCCGAGCCTGTTATTCAGGTAGCGATAGAGCCTAAGACGAAAGCGGGTCAAGAGAAGATGACGCTTGCGCTTTTGAAACTCGCCGAAGAGGATCCGACGTTCAAGTTCTATACGGATAAAGAGACGGGACAGACGATAATCGCCGGAATGGGCGAACTTCACCTCGAGATAATAGTCGACAGATTACTTCGCGAATTCAAGGTCGAGGCTACCGTCGGCAAGCCGCAGGTTTCTTACAAAGAGACGTTCAGAAAAGCGGTTGAGGCGGAAGGCATGTATAAGCGTCAGTCAGGAGGTAAAGGACAGTACGGGCATTGCCGCGTGCGTTTCGAGCCGTTAGAGCCGGGACAGGGTTTCGAGTTCGTAGACGAAACTGTCGGCGGATCTATTCCGAAGGAATATATCGAGCCTGTCAGAAAGGGTATCGAAGAGGCGTCGAAGAACGGTTTCCTTGCGGGCTATGAAATGGTAGACTTCAAGGCGACGGTATACGACGGATCTTATCACGAAGTCGACTCGTCCGAAATGGCGTTCAAGATAGCCGGCTCGCTCGCGTTTAAAGACGGTATGAAGAAAGCGAACCCGGTACTGTTAGAGCCGATAATGAAAGTCGAAATCGTTACTCCCGAAGACTACTTCGGCGACCTTATGGGCAACGTTTCCTCCCGCCGCGGAACTATTCTCGGCACGGAAGACAGAAACGGCTCTAAGGTTATCGATTGTTACGTTCCGCTTTCCGAAATGTTCGGCTACGCGACGGATTTAAGATCGAGAACTCAAGGAAGAGGTCAGTTCACAATGCAGTTCGATCACTTCTCCGAGTGTCCGAAATCCATTGCCGAAAAGATTATTGGCGAACGCGCGGTAAAGCACGACGATTGATAACGTAAGTTAAAGGTTGTTTGCACCGCAAAAGACAGGTTACGCCAGATTTCGCAACGCGAAATGGTGGGGAAAGAGCCGTCAAGCACGACGACTGATAGATAAAACAATTTAACGGTTATTATACCCGAAAAGGGTTTATAATACAAAAATAAAACAAAAAAATAAAAAAATTAATTGGAGGAAAAAACACAATGGCTAAAGCAAAATTCGACAGAAGTAAGCCACACGTAAACATTGGTACCATAGGCCACGTCGACCACGGTAAGACCACCTTGACCGCGGCGATCACGATGGTTATGGCCGCTAAGGGCGACGCAGAGGCGATGAGATATGATCAAATCGATAAAGCGCCGGAAGAGAAGGCGAGAGGTATAACGATCAATACCGCTCACGTTGAGTATCAGACCGACAAGCGTCACTAGGCTCACGTTGACTGCCCGGGACACGCGGACTACGTTAAGAACATGATAACCGGTGCCGCTCAGATGGACGGCGCGATCCTCGTAGTTGCTGCGACCGACGGTCCGATGCCGCAGACCAGAGAGCATATTCTTCTTGCTCGTCAGGTTGGCGTTCCCTATATCATCGTATTCTTAAACAAGTGCGACCAAGTAGACGATCCCGAACTTTTGGAACTCGTTGAAATGGAAGTAAGAGGACTTTTGGACGAGTACGGATTCCCCGGCGACGATACTCCTATCATCAAGGGATCTGCGCTTAAGGCTTTGGAAAAGGCTTCGTCCGGCGCGAGCAAAGAAGAAATCATGGCTGCCCCCGAATGCGCTTGCATTTTAGAGCTTATGGACGCTATCGATTCTTATATCCCGACTCCCGAAAGAGACGACGCTAAACCGTTCCTTCTTCCCGTTGAAGACGTATTCACGATCTCCGGTCGTGGTACGGTTGCTACCGGAAGAGTTGAAAGAGGTGTTGCTCACGTCGGTGATCCGGTTGAAATCGTTGGTCTCCAAGAGAAACCGACCACTTCGGTTATTACCGGACTTGAAATGTTCCGTAAGACCTTGGACGAGGCTCAAGCGGGCGATAACGTAGGCGCTCTTCTTCGTGGTATCGATCGTAACGGTATCGAAAGAGGACAAGTTATCACGAAACCCGGCACCGTAAAGGCTCATACCGAGTTCAGCGGTCAGGTTTACGTCCTTACCAAAGAAGAAGGTGGTAGACATACTCCGTTCTTCAACAACTATCGTCCTCAGTTCTATTTCAGAACTACCGACGTTACCGGAACCATCAAACTTCC
>CAMOXE010000089.1 GCA_946628865.1 uncultured Clostridia bacterium
CGGACAGGGCGGCGACAACACTCAGATATGTTATACCGCTCACGGCAATAAGGAAGACTACGAAGCGATGATAGATCGTATCGCATACGTTATAGAGCGTTCTTTGATAAGGTATACACCTGAAAAGTATCCGCTCAGTAACGTCGTCGCCTTTACTCACGAGGACAATGAGAACGTAATGTGTCGTTGTGCAAGTTGTACGGAAGCGAGTTTAAAATACGGCGCGCAATCGGCGCTGGCGATTATAGTCAATAACGACGTCAGAGCAAAACTCGAAGAATGGATGAATTTGCCCGAAAATGCGGAATATAAAAGAGAGAACTTAAAAGTCGTGTTCTTTGCGTATTCTGCATTTATAAGCGCTCCCGCTCATTACGACGAGTCGCTCGGCAAATACGTCGTCAACAGTCCGGATTTAAAGATGCGTGACGACGTAGGCGTATTTTATGCGGTTTCGAGCGGACTTAATTTCCAACAGAACATATACGGCGACGGCAGCAAAGAGGGCGTTGAAAACTCCTTAAAGTGGTTCGATATAGCGCCGTCGGTTTACCTTTGGACTTATGACGCGAACTTCGGAAATTTCATTTTCAGAACGGGTGGAACAAACTTCTACGACACCGACGCATATCAGTTTTTTGCGGCAGGCGGAGCGAAGTATATGTTCAAGCAGTCGGTAATGCCGGGCGCAAACGCCACTTCTTTCCAAACGTTAGATATGTATCTCGATTCTCATATGCAATGGGATACGAGGTCGGATATCGGAGAATTGACGAAGAGATGGTTTAAGGCTATGTTCAAGGATGCGTCAGACGTGATGTTTGAACTCTATAAACAGGAAAACACATACGCATTGATAGTCGCAAACGAAACAAAAAAAATAGCGAGAACGGGCATAATAAACTACGCTATCAGCCGTGAATACTGGAAGTATGAAATGCTCAAAGGCTGGCTGGATAAAATAGACGAGGCGAGGGAGTTGATTTCTAAATATCAGACGAAAAATCCCGAATTGTACGCAGTTTTGAAAGAACATCTCGATATAGAGTGGGTATGCCCTGCATATTATATGATTTCGTATAACGCAGGAAGTATTCCGGACGACGAATACAATAAAATGGTTTCGTATTTCAAGACGGACATTTCCGCGTTAAGGGATTTCAGATTTTCCGAAAGGTCTTACGGAACTATAACCGCTTGGGCGGCGGAACTCGCTTTAAGATAAGGAGAGAAATATGAAGAAAGTTTTATCTTTGATAATATCTTCCGTACTTACCTTGTCGGTAATATTTACGGCGGGGTGTGACGATAAAAATCCGGAAGAGCCGTCCGTCGTTCCCGTCGATGAGAAAGTAGAACTCGAAATAGACGAAAGCAATCTCTTGCTTACGCTCGGTGACGTCTACGAACTTTCGGCATCATACACGGCGTTGGCGGGAAAAAATCTTACCTGGACTTCGTCCGCTCCGGGCGTCGTTTCCGTCGATTCAAACGGAAAACTGGACGCTCTCGGGGTTGGCTCGGCAACCGTTACCGCAAACTATGCGGACAAACAGGCTTCTTGCAACGTAGAAGTAAGCACCGCGGGTTTTTTGCCTACGCTCGTACTTGAAAACGTCTCGGGCGGAAGTTTGACGTTACTTAAAGGCAGAGGGTTCGACTTGAACGCTTGCGTCTGTTTTAACGGTAAAAAATTCTACGACGCGGACATACAATATTCGGTACAGGACAAATCGGTAGGAGAAGTCAAAAACGGCGAATTTATCGCCGCCGACAAGACGGGCGAAACGGCTATAAGCATCGCGGCGACGTGGAGGGGCTTGACTGTAAGACCTAAGATTTTATACGCGCGTATAATATCCGAAACCTCGGTCGTTTTAAACGGCGGGAAAATAAATTCGTTAGATTTATTTACCTCTTCAAGTCACGAGGGCAAGACTTATCCGACCGAGCAGGCGATAACTTCCGTTTACGTCGAACAAGACGGAAAGCGGATAGAAAATTATGAACTTTCCGTTTTAGACACCGCAGTTGCGGAAATCGAGCGTAGCGGCAACGGCTGGAAGGTCTCGGCAAAGAGTTCAGGCAAGACCGCGCTCGTCGTATCTTACGGCGAAATCCAATACCCTTTCGATATTACCGTAAGCCGTCCCGTGGCGGATTCGGGTAAAATTGTTGATTATTCCATATCCGACGCAAAGTATTACGACGAGGATCGAGCCGCAATGCGTAATATAAGCGATATGATAGACGGATTCGATAATATCGTCTCCTACGTTGTAAACGGAAAAGAATACAAGTTTTTAACCGAGGCTTTAAACGTCAAAGAGGGTAGCGGATACGATGTAACTCTATATAGTGAAAAGGTCGGCTATACGCTTACGTTGAACGCGTATACGACCGTTATAGACGAGCCGGAAGATTTCAAGAGTATCTATTGCGGAACCACGTCGAAAGATATAGGCGGGTCTTACGCCCTTTGCAGGGATATAATAGAACCCGATTACCTTCTCTCTATGCCTGACGGCAAAGTGCCAAACAACTTTGCGGGGGTATTCGACGGCAAAGGACACGTTATCTCTTTTACTCTCAAACACGGCACAACTCACAGATTCGGTCTTTTCGGCGAATTTTTGAAAGGCGCGACAATCAAAAATCTTGCGCTTAGCGGCATAACAATGGACGGCACGGGCGGCAAAAACCCCGCCGGAGTTATCTGCGGCGAAGGTTCCGACGGGAAGAGTACGACTCCCCAAAGCACCATTGAAAACGTATACGTTGACGTTCGTTTCATCACGGAGGAAAAGAGGTCATCTTACCTTGCGTTCATGGGTAACGCTATGTGGGCAACCGTACTTAAAAACGTTATAATTCACGCTCCCAACGTTCCGGTAAGCGATACTTACGGTTCTTTTGCAAGGGGAGAGGCGGCGCTGGTAAGTAACAGTTACGTTATTTCCGAAGCCCCGACGTATATAACGACTTCGCCTACGAATTACAAAGTCAAACCCACTCTTTACGCAAGTTATTCGGCGATGAAAGAGGCTGATAACGACTATTCGACGTTCAACGTAGAATTCTGGGATACTACGACGTACGGAGTCCCGGTATGGAAAACTTTAAAGGACGATTTTAATTGGTGACACACATGAAACTTACAAAATACAGCGGAAATCCTATTTTAAAACCAAATTCGGAAAATCCTTGGGAAGAAAGATGCGTCTTAAACCCTGCGGTCATATACGACGAAGAGCGAAAAGAATTCGTTATGCTTTACAGAGCGGCGGGGAACGACGTAAGACATCAGATAAAATTCGGGCTTGCTACGAGTAAAGACGGCGTGAATTTCGTCCGTCAAAGCGATGAGCCTGTATTTGCGGGCAATCACGAAGAACCGGACGGCGGTTGCGTGGAAGATCCCCGTCTGATGAAAATCGGAGATATGTACTATATGACGTATGCGGCGAGAGCGTACGCTCCCGGGCAGTACTGGCTCGTAGAGTATGTAGAGGGCGTTACGAAAGCCCCGACGTATATGGACGAAACCGACGTGAGCGGCGAGGAAATTCCCGCTTTTGCCAAGGAGAATATAACCGTAACGTATTTAGCGGCTACAAAGGACTTCAGAACTTATAAGAAATTCGGCAGAATAACCGAGGCTACGGTAGACGACAGAGACGTATTTCTCTTCCCCGAAAAAATCGACGGGAAATACGTTATGATCTCGCGCCCGAAATTTAAAGACAAGGGCGTTAAAATGCCGTCTATATGGATATCTTTCGGGGACGATTTGATAGAATACGGCGCTCCTGAACTTCTTATGACGGGAAAAGAATGGTGGGAATCACAGAGAATGGGCGGCGGAACACCGCCGATAAAAACGGACTACGGTTGGTTTATGCTCTATCACGGCGTGGACGATAAAGGCGTTTACAGAGTCGGCGCGGTGCTTTTGGATTTGAAAGATCCGAGGAAGATAATAGCGAGGACGAAGGACTTTATAATGGAGCCGGAGTTCGATTACGAAACCTGCGGAATATACGAAGGTTGCGTATTTCCGACGGGCGCAGTCGTAAAAGACGGAACGCTGTACGTTTATTACGGAACGGCAGACACATATATAGGTCTTGCAACGACTGATTTTAACGAACTTCTCGAATTTTTAAATACCGAGTGCAGAGTATGAGCGAATACGACAGATGGTTAGAAAATGCCAAAGACGAAGAGGTAAGGGAAGAACTCTTATCCATCAAAGGTAAAGACGGCGAAATAGAGGACAGATTTTATAGGGAACTCTCTTTTGGCACGGGAGGTATTCGCGGGGTAATAGGCGCGGGAACAAACAGAATGAACGTCTATACCGTAGCAAGGGCGACGTTCGGTCTTGCGGAATACTTAAAGTCAATCGGCGGCGACAGCGTAGTCATCGCATACGACAGCAGGCATAAGTCGAGAGAGTTTGCCCGTTTGTCCGCCGAAGTGCTATCCTATAACGGTATAAAGGCGTATTTATTTTCCGAACTTACGCCCACGCCCGTTTTGTCGTTTGCGGTAAGATATTTAAAGGCAAGCGCGGGAATAGTGATAACGGCAAGCCATAATCCCAAACAATACAACGGATACAAGGTTTATAATTCGTTAGGTTGTCAGATAACGGACGCCGCGGCGGCGGCAGTTACGAAAGAGATAGAGAAATTCGACTATTTCAACTTTTTTGCCGCCGACGACAGTCTTATTGAAGTTTTAAACGGCGAAGTGGAAGATGCGTTTATTAGCGCCGTGAAAGAACTGTCATATGGCGATGAAAAAAACGAAAAGAACGTTTCGGTGGTGTACTCGCCGTTGCACGGGACGGGCAGAAAATACGTTCAGAGAATATTGAGCGAAACGGGTATAAAGGAAGTGTATACCGTCAAAGAGCAGGAAATGCCGGACGGGGATTTTACCACTTGTCCGTATCCGAATCCCGAAGAGAGGGAAGCGCTCGGTTTGGCGCTCTTATATGCTGAAAAGTATAAGCCCGATCTGGTCTTTGCAACCGACCCCGACGCAGACAGAATAGGCATAGCCGTTCCGAACGAAAACGGAGAGTACCTCCTTTTAAACGGCAATCGGACGGGCAGCATATTGCTTTACTATATGCTTATAAAAAGAAGAGAAACGGGAAAGCCCTGCCAAGGCGCAACGGCGGTAAAGACTATCGTGACGACGGACGTCGCATTCGATATTGCGAAAGAATTCGGAATCGAAGTCAGAGAGGTTTTGACGGGCTTTAAGTATATAGGCGAAGAGATGGAAAAAATCGACGACTTCGTAATGGGAATGGAAGAAAGTTACGGTTATCTCGTGGGAAAGCACGCAAGGGATAAAGACGCGGTTTCCGCGGCAATGATGATAGCGAGCGCTTGCGCTTATTTCAAGCAAAAAGGCAAAAGTCTCATAGACGTTTTAAACGAGATAGACGATAAATACGGCTATTACGAAACCGAATTGAAGTCCATAACTTTCAGCGGAAAAGACGGTATGGAAAAGATGAAAGAGATAATGTCCGATTTAAGACAAAACCCGATAGAGGAGATAGACGGGCAAAAACTGACGTTCGACGATTTTTCAAACGGCTTGTACTCACTCCCGAAAAGCGACGTTTTGCGATTTAAAAACGACGCGTGTCGTCTTATAATAAGACCGAGCGGCACGGAGCCTAAAATAAAAATATATTTTCAGGCTAAAGCAAAAGATGCGTCCTCTGCAAAAAGCCTCGTATCGCGTTTGAAAGAGGTTATCGAAAACAGAATAAATGCGCATTAATCGACTTATAGACGCGCGTATTATAAAGACCGAACGGGAAAACGATAGTTTTCCCGTTCGGTCTTTGATAAAGAAAAACGTTTATCCGTTTTTATAAACGGTTGACGTTTCATAGCGTAATAGTATCAATTACGAATATAAACAGTTAAAATAAAACAGGTTTTACCGCGGAGAAAACGCTCACTGAGTATGAACTGCCGTTCTCTGTTTTGTAGTAATGAATAATTTTCTGAATTGATACGGCGTTATACCGGTTCTTTTTTTGAATGCTCTGATAAAATAATTTTCTTCTGAAAATCCTACTTTGTATCCGATGTCCTCTTCGTTCATTATTCCTTCTATAAGCAGTTCTTTGGCTTTTTCGATACGGCATAAAATTATATACTCGATAGGAGAGAGGTTCGTTTCCTTTTTAAACAACGCCGACAAGCGCGACGGGGAATAATTCGTCTCGCGGCACAAGTCCGCAAGCGTTATTTTTTCGTCCAAATGGACTTTGACGTAAGTTTTTATTCGGGATATAACGGGAAGTTCTTTTTCTTCTTGCTCTTTTTTAAATCTCGATATGATACATTCGACGATTTTTTCTCCCTCGCGGTAAAATTCTTTACCGAGCGTTTCAAACCGCATATCGCAATACGCCGTCAACATTTTTATTTCCGGCGTCACGCTCGTAACGGTGGACAATTCTTCATCGCAGTCGACGAAGTTGAAACTGACGTAATCCGTTTCCGTGTTGCTTTCCGCCCGTTCTCTTTCGGAGTCGCTTTTTATATATATCGCTTGGTTGTCGCGCAACGTATACCGGGTACCGTTTATTTTATAATCGAGTTTGCCTTTATAAACGACAGTCAATTCGCAAAAAGATATTTTTTGCTTAGGTATAGCCATTGCGGGGTGTTTTTTATTGTGCCTGTAATAAATAATATTCATAGTAAGATAATGCTATTTATGATTTATTTCAATAATATAATTTATTGACTTTAAAAATAATTGTGCTACAATTATTATAGCATCATACTTTGAAGAGGTCAAGAGAAATGATAAAACTTTGCGCGTTTGCCGATGAGGCGGCGGATAGCCTCGATGGGCAAATAATCGCGCTGAAGAGAAACGGTATAAATCTGATCGAACTCCGCGGCGTAGACGGAAAAAACGTCGTCGATTTCACAGAAAGCGAAGCGCACGAGTATGCGGAACGACTTAAAAGCGAAGGGGTATCCGTCTGGTCGATAGGCTCGCCGCTCGGAAAGAGCGATATAGAAGAAGACGAAGCGGTATACTTTGCGAGATTGCATAAACTATGTAAAACGGCTGAAATTTTTAATTGCCAAAACGTTAGAGCGTTCAGTTTTTTTAACGCATACGGCAAGCGCGACGAAGTTATGAAAAGGCTCGAAGAGACGGTCAAGATTGCCCGCGAATACGGCATAAAGATATGCCACGAAAATGAAAAGGATATATATGGCGATACTCTTAAAAGGACGCTTGATATTATAAATTCCGTTGACGGCATATACTCTGTTTACGATCCTGCAAACTTTATTCAATGCGGCGAAGAAGCCGAAGAGACGATTTCGGCGCTATTTGAAAAAACCTACTATTTTCACGTTAAAGACGTAATAAAAGAAACGAGCGAAATAGTTCCCGCGGGCTACGGTGACGGAAAAATAGCCGAGATAGTAAGAAGAATTAACGGCGATACCGTTTTTACCTTAGAGCCTCATCTCGCGGTGTTTAAAGGGTATTCCTCGATAGATAAAACAGAAATGAAAAACAAATATAATTTTGCAAATTCGTCGGAAGCGTTTGACTGCGCCGTAAGAGCGTTTAAAGATATTCTATTCGGCGCGGGGTATAAAGAAACTACGGGAGGTTTTGAAAAATAATGGAATTCGGATTAAATTTGTTCTCGTTAAGGAATTTTATCCAAAATGAAAGCGATTTTGCGAATACTGCCGAACGACTTAAAAGGGCGGGGTATTCGTATCTGCAATTTTCAGGCGCGCCGTTAAATTCGGAAATGATAAAGCGCGTAAGCGATAAAACGGGTATGCCGATACGGCTTACGCATGCGCCTATGGATCGGATTCTCAACGATCCCGAAAGACTTATGGAGGAGCATTCTTATTTCGGATGTGATAAAATAGGACTCGGGATGATGCCGATTCCGGAAAGCAAGGCCGATAGTGAGATTAAAGCCCTGATAGACAAATTAAACGAGGTCGGGGGGTTATTCAGGAAAAACGGTTTCACTCTCTGTTATCATAACCATCAATTTGAATTTGTAAAAAATTCCGACGGCGAAACCTGGATAGACTACATATTGAAAAACGCCGAGAATATACATTTTACTCTTGACACCTACTGGGTGCGTTACGGAGGCGCTTCTGTCACGGAGGTGTTGAATAAATTAAACGGAAGGGTAGATTGTATCCATATCAAAGATTATAAAATAGAACGCGACGGTGAAGAATTTAAGCCGAGGTTTGCGGCGATAGGCGACGGAAATATGAATTTCGACCCGATAATCGACACGGCTAAAAAGTGCGGCGCGGAATATTTTTTCGTTGAACAAGACGACGCTTGCAGTTATGAGGATCCGTTTAACGAAGTTGAAAAAAGTATAAAATTTTTAAATAAAAGATATATATAACGATTTATAAAATAATAATCGGTAAAGGAGAAAAAATGGAAAAGGTTAGATTCGGCATTATAGGCGCAGGCAACCAAGGCAGTTATTATGCAGGGCTGTTTGCAAATGGGAAAATAGAAAATGCAACTCTGTCTTGCGTTGCGGAGATCGATGAGGATAAAATAAAGATTTTTTCCGAAAAATATCCGCATGTGCAAATGTATAAAGACTACAAAGATATGATAAATTCGGGACTTTGCGACGCAATTCTTGTCGAAACTCCGCATTATTTCCATCCCGAAATATCCGAATATGCGTTAGAAAGGGGCATACACGTTCTTTGCGATAAACCTGCGGGAGTATACGCCTTGCAAGTCAAGGAATTGAACGCGGTCGCCGAAAAATCGAACGCCATTTTCGGAATGATGTTCAATCAGCGTACTAATTGCGTTTATCGCAAAATGAAAGAGATAGTAGCAAGTGGCGGCATAGGCGAACTCATCAGGGTCAACTGGATAATAACCGATTGGTATAGAACGCAGGCTTATTACGACGGAGGGAGTTGGCGCGCAACTTGGAACGGCGAAGGCGGCGGAGTTCTTATAAATCAATGTCCGCATCAGATCGATCTGCTGCAATGGATAGTAGGCGAAAGCCCGATAACCGTAAGGGGATTTTGTCAATACGGAAAATGGCACGATATAGAAGTCGAAGATGAAGTAACCGCATTCTTTGAATATAAGAACGGAGCGACGGGCGTATTTATAACGACTACGGGTGAAGCCCCGGGAGACAATCGTTTCGAGATAAGCGGAACGAAAGGAAAACTTTTATGCGAAGGCAATAAACTAACGTGGAGTAAAAACGAGGTCGATATTTCCGTTCATATTAAGTCTTCTCCCGCCCCTTATACGCTGCCCGAATGCGAAACGATTGAAGTCGAAACGGATGGTAAAAACGAGCAACACGCAGGAATAATCAACAATTTTACGGCGGCAATTTTAGGCAAGGAAGAACTGTTCGTTCAGGGAACTGAGGGATTAAAATCGGTGGAACTTATGAACGCGATAGAGTTTTCGGGACTAAAGGGCGGAGAAAAAGTAAAATTCCCCGTAAACGCCGAAGAATACCTCGCTTTATTGACGGAGAAGAGAAAGACTTCAACTGTAAAAGCACCTGTAAAAGCAATAGTTTCGGACACTTCGAGATCCTTTTAGATCGACGATTGCTTTGCTGAAAAAAACCGCGTAATTTCTTATTACGCCATAGGAGAAATATGAAACTAACTTTCAGATGGTACGGAGAAAAGGATTGTATTCCCTTAAATTACATAAAGCAGATACAGGGAATGACGGGAGTAGTAACGGCGGTTTACGATACGCCCGTCGGCGAGGTTTGGGAATTAGACAAATTATTACGCCTTAAAGAACTCGCGAACGCCGCGGGGCTTGAAATGGAAGTGATCGAAAGCGTTCCCGTTCACGAGGACATAAAACTCGGACTTCCCTCGCGGGATAAATATATAGAAGCGTATAAGCAGAATATAATAAACTGCGGCAAGGCTGGGGTAAAGTGTATATGCTATAACTTTATGCCTGTGTTCGACTGGTTCAGGACTAATCTGTATTATAAACACTCTGACGGTTCTACTTCTTTATCTTATAGCGAAGAAGATTTTGCGAAATTAGACAAGCATAATCTCAGACTTCCCGGTTGGGACGAGAGTTATACGAGCGAAGAGTTAAACGGCTTATTAAAGCAATACGAGGGCATGACGCACGAAAAACTGTTTGAAAATCTCGTATACTTTTTAAACGGGATAATGCCCGCATGCGACGAGGCGAACGTGGATATGGCGATACACCCCGACGATCCGCCGTGGGATCTTTTCGTTTTGCCGAGGATAGTAGGCAGAGAAGAGGACTACGACAGACTGTTTAAAGCGGTGCCGAACAAG
>CAMOXE010000090.1 GCA_946628865.1 uncultured Clostridia bacterium
AGACCAACGAAGAGGGAAAACGCGTAATAGACGATCTCTATCCGGATAACGAAGTTAAAGAAAAGGACAGGAGCGAGGCGGCGTATAAATACTCGTCGGTAGTCATAGAGCCGAATCTTTCCGCGTATACGGGGTTTTCGGTAAATAAAATACGGGAGATGTACGAAATCGGCTATCAAGCCGCGAAAGATAAAGTCGGAGAAATAAAACGAGCGATTTTAAAGCCGAAATTCGATAAAGACGACGTTAGGCTTATAAAATCCGACGGAGCGTTAAGGATAACATGAGAATATACCCTAAAGAAAAATTAAACGGAATATATTTCGTTCCGTCCGATAAATACGCGCTGCATTGCGCGCTGGTACTGTCGGCGATCGTAAAAGGAAAAACCACGATAATCGCCAGGGCCGATCACACCGACGTCGCCCAGACCGCGGCGTGCATAAAGCGACTCGGCGCGAGGATCAAGCGCAAAGGCGACGCGATCGAGGTCAGAGGCGTAAGAAATCTTAAAGAAGGAACTTATCGTTTCGAGTGCGGCAACAGCGGCTCGACGATGCGGCTTATGTGCGGAGTCGCCGCGGGGGCGGATATAAACGCCGTGCTGGTCGGAGGTAAAACCCTCTCCAAACGCTCGATGCAAGGCGTTAAAGAGCCGCTCGAGATGATGGGCGCGACCGTCGCGCTTACCGATTATACCGTTCCGCCGATATGGCTCGAAGGCGCTAAAGTCAGACCCATAAAATACGAATTGCCGTGTCCCGTAGCGCAGGAAAAGGCGGCGATACTTTTTGCGGCGCTTTGCGGAAACGTCTCGGCTGAAATAAAAGAAAGCGTGCAAACGGACAACTCCGCGGAGATACTTTTAAAAGAAATGGGCGCGGATATTAAAGCGGATAATAACGCGATCACGATCGGCAAAAGCGAGTTGACCGCGGGGAAAACGCTGTATATCGCGGGCGACGCGCACGCCGCCAACATCCTTTTATCCCTCGGAATATTACTCGGAAAAGTAACGGTAAAAAACGTTTCCGTGAACCCGAGCAAAACACGTTTTATAGACGTCGTAAAGCGCATGGGCGGAAAGATAACCGTAGAAAACAAGCGGCTTTTGTGCGGCGAGACGATAGGCGACGTAACGGCTGAACGCAGCAGGTTAAAAGCGATACACGTCAACGGCGAAGAGGCGGCGCTTCTCGCCGGGGATTTGCCCGTCCTCGCGGTGCTTATGGGAACGGCGGAAGGCGAAAGCATAATCGCGGATTACAAATACGAATATTTAAGCGGCGTTTCGCGGCTCGGCTATATATGCGAAATGCTGAACGCCTTAGGCGGAATAGCGGACGCGTTCGACGGCGGTTTGCGGATAAAAGGCGTAGACAAATACGTCGGCGGAAGCGTCAAGACGTATTCGGATCATAAAATAGCGTTGGCGGCGGCGGTAGCGCTTGCGGCGAGCAAGGTTGGCGGCGAGATAGACGACGAGTTTTGCGTAAACACGTCTTTCCCGGGGTTTTTCGATTGTTTAAAGCAAAGCGACGTGGGAATAATCGGCAAAGACCGCGCCTCTGCGGTTGCGTTTGATATGCACGGGTTTATACTCGGCTCTTTGGGACTTACGAGATACTCCGTTTCGGCTTATAAAGTGCCTGCGGACAATCCGAGAAAGTTCTTTTCGGAGATGAAACTTCACGCGGGTTACAGCGCGTATTACCCGTATTCTTTCGAGGCGATGCGCGGTATAAGGCTGTCTCAATCCGCTAATTATTTAAGGACTATGGACGCGGCGAAAGGCGGTATCGGGTATTCGTTTCTGGGCAACGGCATAGTTCTTTCGGCAAAGTATGCGGGCGAGACTTTCGCCTCAAAAAAAGTGTTGGTTATCGGCGGCGGCAACGCCGCGAGGAGTATTATCCACGCGCTTATAGAGGAAAAGGCGCGGGTACACGTCTGTGACAGAAATTTAAAAACGGCGACGGATATTTCAAAGCGCACTAAGGGCTTAGTAACGGCGGAAAACGCGCCTATAGGCGAATATTTCGCGGTTATTAACGCTTCGCTGTCGGGGTCGGGGTATTACGAGGCGGAAATGCCGATCCCCGAGGATTCGGATTTAAAATTCGAGATGGCAATAGACATAGCGCTAAGCGACGAGAAAACGCCGTTTCTTCGTTATGCCGAACACAAAGGCGCAAAGACGATCGACGGAAGTGCCGCGGCGTTTTTCACTTCGTATCTGTCCGACGTACTGTTTTTCGACAGGTCTTTTTCTGAGAACGACGCGTTCGCGGCGTTTTCGGCGTATGAGAACGAAATATGAACGTAATACTTATCGGCATGCCGGGCGCGGGCAAATCGAGGCTCGGGAAACGCTTGTCCGAAAAACTTAAAATGAAGTATTTCGATACCGATAAATATATCCGCGACCGCTACGGCGACATCCAAAAGATTTTTTCCGAAAAAGGCGAGGGCTATTTCCGCGAAAAAGAGACAGAATCCGCGTTTTTCGCCGCGAAACTGAGCGGCAGCGTGATTTCGACCGGCGGCGGAATGGTTTTAAGGCGCGAAAATATGACCGCGCTTAAAAGTTGCGGCACGGTCGTGTATTTAAAGGCGAGCAAAGAGGCGCTTTTAAAGCGTACCGCCAGGTCGTCGCGCCCATTGCTTAAAGGCGACGCGGAAAAAAATATAGAAAATCTATTGCAGAAAAGGACTCCGCTTTACGAGACTTACGCGGATATAACCGTAGACGTTTCCGGCGACGACGTCGACGAAAAGACCGACAGAATAATATCTCTACTTGGGAGAAACTATGATTAATTTACGCAGTATCGGCAAGTATTACGAACTCGGCGACAAAAAAGTTCGGGTTTTGAAAAACGTGAGCATAAATTTTCGCAAATCCGAATTCGTGTGCATACTCGGACCTTCCGGTTGCGGCAAGACGACTTTGCTCAACATTATCGGAGGACTCGACCGCTACACTTCCGGGGATTTGACGATAAACGGAAAATCCACCGCGGAGTTTACCGACGGCGAGTGGGATACCTATCGCAATCACGAAGTGGGATTCGTCTTTCAAAACTACAATCTTATCATGCACCAGACCGTGCTTGAAAACGTCGAAACGGCGCTTGCCATCTCCGGCGTGGGCAGGGAAGAACGCAGAAAAAGAGCGATTCACGCGCTTATAGGCGTGGGTCTTACCGATCACATACGCAAAAAACCGAGGCAACTTTCCGGCGGCGAAATGCAAAGAGTGGCTATCGCGCGCGCTCTCGTCAACGAGCCGTCGATAATCCTTGCGGACGAGCCGACGGGCGCGCTCGACAGTAAAAACAGTCTCCAGATAATGGAACTGCTTAAAAACGTTTCCGCAAAAAAACTCGTCGTAACCGTTACGCATAACGACGAACTTGCCGAAAAATACGCCACGCGCATTATACGGATTTCCGACGGAGAGATAATATCCGACAGCAATCCGTACAACCCCGAAAAAGACGGCGCGGAAGAAAAAACGCCTTCGCGCGCCTCGGTAATGCCGTACTCGCTTGCGTCGCGCCTGAGTTTTAAAAACTTACTCAGTAAAAAATGGCGCACGATCCTTACTTCCGTGGCGTCATCCGTTGCAATCGTCGGCATAACGCTCGTTCTCGCCTGCTCGAACGGCTTAAACGCCTTTATAGACAAGATACAGCGAGACACTATGAGCGGCGTTCCCGTACAGGTTAAGGATTCGGACGAGGATCTGACAGTTCAGATAGAGTCCATGATCGGCTCGGTCATAACGGCAAGGAAATCAAAGACAAAACCGACCACCGATAACACCTCGTCGTCTGAACCGCAATCCGAAAGCGTGGCTAAAGAAGAAATAGAACCTATCCGTTATACGGACAGCGTTATTATAAACCACATTTTAAACAGAGCCAAATCTTCCGGCGGCTCGTCTGCCAAAGTGACCAACAACATAACGCAGGATTATCTCGATTATCTTGCGAAGATGGACGGCGAAAAAGCCACTTACACAGTCGAATATAACATATCGAAGTACGTCTATAAGTCGGTTAAGTACGATTTCGAGGACGTAAAAAAGACTATATCCGCTCCGCTTATGGCGGGCAACGTAAATAAATGGGCGCAACTTCCCCAAGA
>CAMOXE010000091.1 GCA_946628865.1 uncultured Clostridia bacterium
ATTTTACAAAAAAAATTTAAAAATCTTTAAGGATTTTATGCGCGCTTTTCTCGATCTATTCGGCGTTGTCGGACTTGCCGTCGTCTTTTTCGGGCGTCGGATCGACAAACTCGGAATCGAGTTCCGCGGCTATTTTCGCTTTATCGAACTCCTCCGCGGACACGACTTTTTGCGTTTTCTTTTTAGATTTTAAAGACAGCGTTATTTGCCTTTCGACGACGGGAAGAACGATACATAGTCCGTATGCGACGATAAAAGATATTAAGGCGTCGGTTATAGACGTTTCTATTCTGCCTTCCAAAGCGAAGTACGCGACCAAAAGCACCGCAAACATTACGGCGGAGAATATCGCAAAGGTATAGTACTCTTTTTTTCTCTCCTCGAAAAACGTCTCGTCGGAAAGTGCGACGCGGATATAAAAGTAGGCAAGCGTTGCTCTGTACCCGGCAAGCGCCGCGGAAATTGCTATGCCCAAAATCGCGGTAATAAAACTTACCATCGCGTAACTGACGAGGTTCAGCCCGAAAAGTTCGTCCGATATATCCTGAATCACTTTCGTAACTTCGCTCATGCTTATTATCGAGCGCAGGACTATCGCCGCGTAGCCGAGCGCCATAATTCCGGAGATGATTCCCGTCGCCAGACTCAGATAATATTTCTTTTTCATGTAATGATTTTAACATATTATAAGTCAAATGTCTAATTTTTTGAGGTAGTTATATTCATTTATTTGACAAAACCTCTGCAAGATTATATAATATTGAAGTTATGACAGAGAAGAGAAACGATATAAGGAACATAGCGATAATAGCGCACGTCGACCACGGCAAAACCACGCTCGTCGACGGGCTTTTAAAGCAGAACAATATTTTCAGAACCAACGAAGTGGTAGCCGAACGCGTAATGGACAGCGGCGACATCGAGCGCGAACGCGGAATTACGATACTCGCCAAAAACACGGCGGTAGTCTACAAGGACACGAAGATAAACATAATCGACACCCCCGGGCATGCGGATTTCGGCGGGGAAGTGGAGCGAATACTTTCCATGGTAGACGGCGTAGTACTTCTCGTAGACGCGGTGGAAGGCTGTATGCCGCAGACCAGATACGTCCTTAAAAAGGCGTTGTCGCTTAATAAAAAGCCTATCGTCTGCATAAACAAGATAGACAAGGGCGGCGACGTAAACGCGACTATCGACGGAATAATCGATTTGTTTATAGAACTCGGCGCAAACGACGATCAACTCGATTTCAAGGTCGTCTACGCGAGCGCCAAGCAAGGTTGGGCGAAGAAGAATATAAACGACGAGGGTAAAGACCTTTCGCCGCTGCTCGATACTATTTTGGAAGAAATACCCGCGCCCGAGGGCGACGAGGACGCTCCGCTCCAGGCGATAATATGCAACGTCGATTACGACGAATACGTCGGCAGGATCGGAATAGGCAGGATAGTTCGCGGCAGGATTGCGGACGGTCAGCCGATAACCGTCGTGCATACGGACAAGACTACGACGAGCGCGAGGGTGGGTAAACTCTACGAATTCAAAGGCTTAAAGCGCATGGAAGTAGAGAGCGCCGCGCTCGGAGACATAATCGCGGTTTCGGGAATAGAAAAAATCAATATCGGCGAAACGCTCTGCTCGCCGGATCTCGTCGAGGGGCTGCCGTTCGTCGCGATAGACGAGCCGACCGTATCGATGTATTTTATGGTAAACAACAGCCCGTTTGCGGGCAAAGAGGGTAAGTACGTCACTTCGAGGCATCTTCGCGCGAGACTTTTTAAAGAGATAGAAACCAACGTTTCGATGCGCGTCGAGGAAACGGACAGCGCGGACACGTTTAAAGTGTTCGGCAGAGGCGAACTTCACCTTTCGATTTTGATAGAGAATATGCGCCGCGAGGGCTACGAATTTCAGGTTTCGAGACCGAAAGTCATATTCAAGGAAATAAACGGAAAAACTCACGAGCCGATGGAGGATCTCGTCGTGGAAGTTCCGAACGACTACGTCGGGGCGATAATGAACAAACTCGGCGCGAGAAAGGGCGAACTGATAGACATGACCGCGGACGATCGCGGCACGACCAAACTCGAATTCAAAATTCCCGCGAGATGCCTTTTCGGTTATAGGAGCGAAATGCTGACGGATACCAAGGGCTTTGGAATAATGAGTCACGTCTTTTCGGGATATGAAGAGTATAAGGGCGATATTTTAGGCAGAACGCGCGGAAGTTTAGTCGTGTTCGAGAGCGGCGTGACGACGCAATACGGACTTTTCAACGCGCAAGAGCGTTGCACGTTGTTTATCGGCGCGGGCGAAAAGGTGTACGAAGGTCAAGTCGTCGGAGAGAACTCGAGAGAGGACGATTTAGCGGTAAACGTCTGCAAACTCAAGCATTTGACGAACAGTCGGGCGGCAGGCTCTGACGACGCATTAAAACTCATTCCTCCCACGGTGCTTTCGCTTGAGCAATGCCTCGAGTTTATCGCGGACGACGAACTCGTCGAGGTAACGCCTTTAAGCATACGCTTAAGGAAGAAGATATTGCAGCGCGATTTGCGAATGAAAGAGTGGGCGAAAAACAGGAAACCCGAATAATATAAAAACGCGAAATAAAGCGCGAGAATGCCAAACGGCATTCTCCCGCTTTATTTCGCGTAATTAAACGTAGTAAACCGTAGGTTTATTTAATATGCTGAAAAAATCGATAATCCAGCCTAAACCGAATATGCCGAACGTAAACAAATAAATCATTCCCGTACCTATTTTCTCTTCGTAAAACTTATGCCCACCAACTAACCCCAACAGCAGCCATAAGATAAATGCTATCCATTTGTTTTTTGCTTTGCCCAAATGTCCTGCTATCACATTGTTTGTATTCTTAATAAGCCTCGTATATTGTGGCTTTAGCAGACTTTTTTGACGTTTCGGCAGACTTTTTGCTCGGCAGGAAAGACTGACAAACGGCGGATATTATCTGCAATTTTGCAGATAATATCCGCCGTTTTAACTCGCGCCGCTCATATAAAAGTAAGTATGACAAGGTTTTATATCGATAATGCTTGGCGGCGGAGCGTATCGCTCCGCCGCCTGATTTTTTAAGCCGCAGATTTATTGCATTTTCGCTTTTTAAATCCGAACGCGACCGCTAAAAACACTACGGACGCAAAGACCGAAATCATCACCGCCGGCGGGAATACGGTTGCGCCTATTATTATGCCGACGATTGTTATGCCCTCGTCGATTATAACCGTCTTTCGTAGCATATTTATCCTGTTTTTTACGTCGTCGTTATGTTTTGCGAGAAGTTCGGAACTTATCATATTGCACAGTATAATTATCGCTATATCCGTTCCGAACAGTATCTGAGGGATTTTCTCGTTTAAGTTTCTGCCGACGTATACCGTCAAAAACGGAACGAGCGACGAGAAAAAGAGCGTAAACAAGTTTACGAATAATATTTCTCTCGATACCGTTTCGACGTGGTGCCAAACGCTGTGAAGATTTATCCACATGGTCCCGAGCCAGAAAAACGCAAGCGCGTAAGCCATCAGTTGAAACCAGAACACGTTTAAATCTTTCCACTCCGAGCCGCCGGGGATAACGAATTCCAAGACGACAATCGTCATAATAATTGCCATAACCGCGTCGAAAAACGCTACGAATCTGTCTTTTTTCATAGTAACCTCTCCAAATCGACGTTTAATATTATAACAGATTTTGCATGAAAATACAATTATATAATTATGACAATTTAATTTTTCGACAAAACGTTTATATGTTGCACATTTGTTGCACTTAAAATGATAATATTAATATAATAATGGCGTTAAGGCTATTTCCGCATAAGCGAGGACTAAGCGAAATACGCTGAATTAAAAGGAGAAAAATGATGCCGAATTTAAATCCGGAACTTACGGAACAAGAAAAGCTGAAACTTTTGGCGGAACATAGGGCGTACATAGACGACTTCAACAGTCATTTCCCTGACGATATGAAGATTCCTTATGACGACGAGGCGTTCAGGGCGAAACTCGACGATCCGACGGAAGTAATGCGCTATCGCAGAAGCGTTGCAAGGGAAGAAAAAATTTCCGAGCAGACAAGAATATACGAACGTATGGAAAGCAAATACGGCACTCCGCCGGCGGGAAGACACTACCTTAACAGAAACATACAATTTGCTTTTAAGACCGACGGGTCTGATGAGTCTAACGAGTATAACGAGAATTTATACAAAAATTACGTCAACAATCCCGAAAAATTGCTCTATTCCAAGGTACAGAAGATAATAAACTCCGATCCGGAGCCGCTTTATAACGCGTTTGACGACAAGGGCGCACTCGGCGATTTTTACGATAATAACCAAGAACTTTGCGAGGACGCGTTCGTTTACGATTCTATGTTAAAAGACGACGCTCTCGATTGGGTAACTCCGCAGTTGAAAGACTCGATTGCGAGTATGAAAAAGCCTATACAAATGCTCGGCGAAGCACAAAAATCCGCCTATGCAACCATAGGCTCGTCATATCTTACCATGCCGAATCTTACGGTTGAACAAGCCACTATCCTGATGGGGAGCGGACCGCAGTATGCGGGAAAGGACGCAAAGACGGAAGTCCGCAACACGATAATGCGTGCGCTTGAAAAAAGCGAGGGCGTCGAACAGGCGAAAGACTTTTACGACGAACTTCGTAGCAGAGGCATGAGGCTTAACAATACTTTCTTTACGAGTCACGTCGCGGAAGAGCGGCAACCCGACGGAACGTATAAACCGGTAACTTTCAGCAAAGTAATGCTCCATCCGAACGACCCCAATCTCAATATCCGTAAGCGGACGAAAGACGAAATCTGGCATATAAAGAATATAAGTAAAGAATACGAGAGGGAATATCTCGGCGTTTGGCAGAAGAAGTTCGGCGAAATAAGCGGCAACCAAGGACCTTTCGACTTTGCGGCGATAAAGGACGCCAACAAGGGCAACGTGTTCGAGCGCATGCTGTTTAGGACTTCGCGCCAGTACACGGAGTTTATAAACGCGTTTGAAAATTACAACAATCCGCAGTCTAAAGACTATCTTAACAGAGAGAAACTGCGCGAAAAGGCTGAAGCCTACCAAACGCGTAAGATAGGACAGGGCAAGACGTTAGAGCAGATGGACGCAACCAGCAGGGGCAGAATGAACCTTACCACGCACGTTATCGCAACGCTCGACTATATGGATAAGATGGACGATATGGTGAGAAACCAAATCAACGCAAAACTCTATCCGGCTCCGGGCGAAAAGTCCAACGGAGAGCCGTTCCTTAAAGCGGAGGACGTAAACGACGCTCCGAAACACGACGAGGTCAAAGAGATACAAAACGTCCTTGACACCATAAAGGTAAACAAGGGCGACAACGTGATGGATGTGTCTGACGACGATTTGGATTTAACAGTATAATATAAGCGCATAAAAGGAGGAAAACAATGCTTAACAAAGACGAATTGAACGAGCGTTTGGGTACGACGATGAATACTGCCGATTCGCCAGCAAGGAAATTAAACGACTTTATCAACTATCTTGCCGATAATTATTCCGAAAACGAAAACGGCGGCATTTCACTCGAAGAGGCGGTTTTTATTGCGAGAAAGAATATAGGCGAGTCCGTGATAAACAAAAGAGAAGAACGTGGCTTAAGCGCACAAGACGGAGATTTACTTTGCAACGACAAAGTATACGGTTCAAAGGGTAATTGGACGGTAGGATTTTTCATCAAGCACCCGAGAGACGCCGTGCAGTATTTGCTCGTGCAGTCAAAACAGCAAGCCCTTAAAAACGGCGACACGAACAGGGCGGCGAAATTTAACGCCGTGGCGGAAAAAATCAACGGCAAGCGTCATACTTACGATACTTATTCGTTCTTTAACGGCAGCCGCGCAAACGATATGATAAATATCGAAAAACAGTTTATCGGCGGCGCAACCGCCGTTGAACACGCTTTTAACGCGAACAAGGCGGGGTTTTGGGAGCGTTTTTTGCGCAGAACGTCAAAGGAATATAAGAATTTCGAGAAGGAATTCGAGGCGTACAGAAAAGATACGCAAAGGATTGACGGTATGGACAGTCGCAGCCCCAACAGGGCGGCGACAGAGCGGAGTGCAAGGGCGTACCTTCAACATAAGATTCCGGGGTACGACGGAAAAGATCTCCCGACTTTAGAGTCTATTAATAATTTGAAAGGCAAATCCAAGAGCAGGGCGATGCTCTGTTATAACGTACTTAAAGCGACTAAAGAATCCGCGGAGTTTGAAAATAAGGATAGAGCCTTGGTAGAAACGGTTGAAAGAGAGATGGCCGCTAACGGCACGGACCTTGCTATTAATAAACTATATGCGGAAAACTCAATAGACGCCGGAACGATCAAGGGCGTACTTAACGATTTTACGCCGATAGAGACGGTAACGTCGATAGACGGCGGCACCAAGGTTACCGAGTTTACGGATAAGCAAAAGGATTTTCAAAAGTCTTTGGCGAGAGATCTGGACGACAAGCCTAACGGGGTAGACGTTAAGAAACTTTGGGACAACGTCAACGAGATCGAAGTCGATCACGATATTAATACGTCGATGGATATGAACTGATCTAAATTCGCTTTATTTCAGAGATTATAACGCAAGGCGCCCGCAAGCGATTTTCGCTTGCGGGCGCCTTTAATATTTTTTATCCGTTAATCGGATATTTTCACAAAGTGCGATTATTATCGAAAAATCGGATATTTATCGCAAAGTGCGGTTGTTTTTAATAAATCGGATATTTATCGCAAAGCGCGATAACTTCTTTCGTGATGCGCTCTTTATTAGCCTCAAAATCGACGGCGACTTCTTTTATCCAGTGCGCAATCATCTTCATCTCCGCCTCTTTAAAGCCGCGCGTGGTTACGGCGGGAGTTCCGACTCTTATTCCGCTCGTTATCGTCGGCTTTTCCGGGTCGTTCGGTATAGAGTTCTTATTCGCCGTGATATGTACTTCGTCAAGTCGCGTTTCCATTTCTTTTCCGGTTACGCCGAACGGGCGCAAATCAATAAGCATCAGGTGGTTGTCCGTTCCGCCGGAGACTATCTTAAAGCCCTCTTCCTTAAGCGCCTCGCAAAGCGCCTTGGCGTTTTTCACTATCCGGGTTTGATACTCTTTAAACTCGGGGCGAAGCGCCTCTCCGAACGCTACCGCCTTTGCCGCTATTATGTGCATTAGCGGTCCGCCTTGCGTCCCCGGGAAAATCGCTTTATCGATCTTTGCCGCAAGCGCCTCCTTGCACAGAATCAGTCCGCCGCGCGGACCTCTCAAAGTCTTATGTGTGGTAGTCGTAACGACGTCGGCGTAAGGTATGGGGCTTGGGTGCAGACCTGCAGCAACAAGTCCCGCTATATGCGCCATATCCACCATCAGATACGCGCCTACCTCGTCCGCAATTTCGCGCATTTTCTTGAAGTCTATCACTCTCGAATACGCAGACGCGCCCGCGATTATGAGTTTAGGATTGCATTCTTTGGCAATTCTTCTCACGTCCTCGTAGTCGATCGTTTCGGTTTCGACCGAAACGTTATACGGCACGACGTGAAAGTATTTACCCGAGATATTTACCGGCGAGCCGTGAGAAAGGTGTCCGCCGTGGGCGAGGTTAAGTCCCATTACCGTGTCGCCCGGCTCTAAAAGCGCGTAAAACACGGCGAGGTTTGCGCTCGCGCCCGAATGCGGCTGAACGTTCGCGTGTTCCGCGCCGAAAAGTTTCTTCGCGCGATCTCTCGCGATATTTTCTACCACGTCGACGTATTGGCAGCCGCCGTAATATCTTTTGCCGGGGAAACCCTCGGCGTATTTGTTCGTAAGCACCGTCCCCGCCGCCAAGAGTACGGCTTTTGATACGATGTTTTCAGAGGCGATAAGTTCTACGTTATGCCTCTGTCTTTCGAGTTCTTTGTCGCACGCCGAATAAACCTCTTCGTCGTAATCTTTAAGTTCGTCAAAAAAATTCATAGGTGTTTCCCCTTAAAAGGTCAAATATTTAATAATTTTTTAAAGTTTTCCCGCAAAGTATCGAGTCCTTTTTCGGCGTATGCCTTGTCTTTCGCCTTTATCGAGTAATAAATTTTAAGTTTCGGCTCGGTGCCGCTGGGGCGCGTGCAGATAAATCCGCCGCTTAAAAGTTCGTAGTAGAGGCAGTTTACGCCTTTTATTTCGAGTTCGGTCTCGCCGTCCTCGTAGTAGCGCACGCCTTTAAGATAATCTCTCACTCCGCTTACGCTGTAAATGCCTATTTCCTTTACTTCTTTATTTCTCAGCGCGTCTACCGCCGCGTTCATGTCCGCCATAGCGGTAAGCCCCGAATACTTTATATTGTCCGTAGCGTCCAAAACGTAGCCGTATTTATCGTAAAGTTCGTTTAAACGCTCGTAAACCGTCTTGCCGATATATTGATAATAACAAGTCATTTCGGCAAACAGCATGCTTGCGACCACGGCGTCC
>CAMOXE010000092.1 GCA_946628865.1 uncultured Clostridia bacterium
AAGCGTGAAACTCGCCTCAAGATAAGATATCCCAACCATAAGGTTGTAAGACCCCTGAAAGACAATCAGGTTGATAGGTCGGAGGTGTAAGCGTTGTGAGGCGCTCAGCTGACCGATACTAATAGGTCGAGGGCTTATTCTCAAAAAAGAGAAGAGAGCAATATGTCTTTAATAGCGTAAACAAAAATTCAAGCCGAGTGCTAAAAGAAGTTAGATTCTATGCAGTTGTCAGTCTTTAAGACTGAAATAAAGTATATATCCCGCGAAAAGCGGTTTATATAACCATTGTGGTGACGATAGCGTAGAGGATCCACCTGTTCTCATTCCGAACACAGAAGTTAAGCTCTACTACGCCGAAAGTACTTGGCGGGCAACCGCCCGGGAGGATAGGTAGTCGCCACATTATATTCCTCTATAGCTCAGCGGTAGAGCATCCGGCTGTTAACCGGAGGGTCGTAGGTTCGAATCCTACTGGGGGAGCCACAGAAAAACACCAGACCAAATGGTCTGGTGTTTTTCTGTGGCTCCCTGTGTAGAAGGATTTGACCTACGAAACGTAGCAGCATCGCAGGCGGCAAAGACCGCCGAGAAGCGCACGGAGGGTAAAATTGCGTAAAGAAAAGGCAACAGTGTTGCCTTTTTAGCAATTGGAGCAAAACTATGTTTTGCGACCGGGCGTAGGTTCAAATCTTGAGCCGAGCGAAAAGATTAGCCGCCGTAGGTGGCGTAGAGCGCGCGAGCGCTCCGAGTTATATAGTAATGACTTTTGGTGTGAGCAACGGCGAACTCTCTATCGCGGAGCGATAGCCAAAACGTCAACGCGAACGCTGCGTCGGATAGTAGCTAAAAAATAAAAAGAACATATTTGTAGCCTTTGCTTTTTACTTTATATTTTTTAGTATTTGCAATAATGCAATTTTGTTTTCTTTTGAAAGAGTTTTAACTCTTCGTATAAGTTCGTCTTCGCTCTCTTCTTCTTTAAAAAAATCTGACAACGTAATACCGAAAGCACCGCAAATAGCACGCAACGTTGAAATTTTAGGCTCAGTACTTCTTGAGTATAAGTTGTTAAGCGTAGATTGAGTTAAACCACTTTCCATTGCAAGATAATTTATTGACCAACCTTTTTCTTTTCTTAATTTTTCTATTTTTTCTAATACTTCCATTATATAATTTTACCTCTTTTGACATTATTATATAACTAAAAAGAGTTAAAACTATAACTCAAAACACTTGACAAACAAACTCAAATGAGTTAAAATATAATGAAAAGTGAGAGGCACTTAAAAACAAAGGAGAAGTCTTTATGGGATTATTTAAGAAAGTTTTTGGTGGGATGAAAGAAAGGATGAATGCAGTTGATAACTTAACACAGGCTATCAACAACGGAGACGTTGAAATTAATGTTAAGTCAAATGGAACAGAAAATGGTGGTTCTAGAGGCGATAAAAAGGGTTTTCTTAATGGATTTAAGGATAGAATGAATGCAGTTGATAATTTAACGAAGAGTATTAATGATTCAAAAAAGAAAGACTAATATTATTTAAATGACAGCTATTTTGTGAGTTTGAGCCACAAAAACTCTGAAATCTTCTTAGATTTTGGAGTTTTTATTTTACACAAAAATATGATTTTTACGGTTAACAGCCGACAGCTTGCACGAAATCAACCGAATGACTGTTAACCGTAAAAGTTGCCCTATAAGTCGTTTATAAGCCAATTATAAAATATGGTTCTTTGTTTGCCGTTTCCCTTTGGGAGCCTCGGCAAGATACTCGCCTACGGCGAGATATACAAATGTTGGGGTGTAGTTTTCAAAAAATTCTTTTCACTTGAATGAACCATTCTGGACCAAAAAAGCCGAAAACGTTCGTTTTCGGCTTTTTTAGTGTCCTTTTTAACGGTTTTTCGGAAGTTTTGAAAATACTTGCCTAACAGTTTCTTTATCGCCGTCTTATTGGTTTTACTGCTTATTTGACTTTTCTTGCGGTTGGTATTTTTTTCTGTACTCTGTCGGTGTTTTCCCTGTGATCGATTTAAACTTTCTGCTGAAATAATTTATATCGTAAAATCCTATCCTGAGCGCTATTTCGCCAACGGGGACGTCCTCTACTTCCAAGAAACTTTGAGCGTGGACTATTCTTATTTCGTTTATGTATTCTATGACGCTCTTTTGGGCATATTGCTTGAAGAAATGCGCAAAATAAGAAGGACTCATAGAAAAATGGTCGGCAAGGTCGGAGACGTTTACGTCTTCCATATAGTGACGGTCAATGTAGGAGATTATTGAATGGAAAGTATTCATTTTTTTGAATTTCTTTTTATAATCGTCCTCGCCTAAAACCTGTTTAGTATAATTTGCCGTTAGCGCGAGAAAGAATTCATACGCTATTTTTTTACTTTCCACGATGTTTTTCGCAGAGGTCTTTCCGGAGTTTAAAGCAATTAAATCGCCGAGCAGTTTTGTGCAGTAGTCGTCCTCTATTATATTTTGAAAAATAAGATATTGCCTGCCTATATAATTATGAAAGAAATTCGGGTCGAATTGAATGCAATAGAACTGCGAGTCTATCTGCGAAATGATTCCGGTGTGTAATTCGTTCCCGTTTACTATCACGATATCGCCTTTTTTTACCTTATATTCGACTAAATTGCAGGAAGTAACGGCGGATCCTTGAGTAAAATAAAGGATTTCGAGCGCTTCGTGCCAATGCACTCGCCCGCAGGAATTGTGGTGCGTGAGTTTTTTGATGCTAATCGGATTGCCGCGCAAATACAGCGGTTCGTATTCGTAAAAAGTATCCATATTGTCTCCTATTAAATTTGCAAAAAAAAAGCAGTATCGTGCTATTTATGTTTTTTTTACTATGATATAATAAATTCGTATAAATGTCAAGGAGAATATTGCAAAAAGATGGATAAGGCGATTACAGTAGTGTTGTTGGGCGCAGGTAATAGGGCAAACGTTTACGCTTCTGTTTCTTTGAAATACCCAAGCAAAATGAAAGTTGTAGGGATAGTAGATCCCGATCCGGTAAGGCGCGAACTTATGCGCGAAAGATATTCTGTTCCACAGGAAAACTGTTTCGTTGACGTTTCGGAATTTGTAAAAAGAGACAAATTTGCGGACGCGGTTATTAACGGGACTATGGATCATTTACATGTTCCCACTTCCATACCCGTACTTGAAAAAGGCTACGACTTGCTTTTGGAGAAGCCGTTTGCCGTGAACGAGAAAGAAATGGACGAACTTGTGTCTGTTGCTGAAAAGCATAAGAGTAAGGTTGTGATAGGTCACGTTTTAAGATATACGGATTTTTACGGAGCGATAAAAAACCATATATTAAAGGGAGAAATAGGAAAGATAATTTCCATAGAGATGTGCGAACACGTCAGTTATCATCATATGGCTGCCAGTTACGTCAGAGGTAAATGGAGTTCGGAAAAGATATGTTTTGCGCCTATGCTTTTGGCAAAGTCTTGTCACGACATAGATATAATGCTGTGGATGATGAAAGAGACCGAGCCTTGCGCGGTCGCGAGTTTCGGCGCGGATTTTCAATTCGGAAAGGAAAGAAAGCCGGAGGGCGCGGGGACGCGGTGCTTAAAGGATTGTCCGTACGTTGACAGTTGTATATTCTCAGCGAAATCGAACTATCTCGCGTTTCCGAGATGGGGACAATACGTTTGGAAATGCTTGGAATCGAATAAAAACATTACCGACACGGAGAAAGAACTTTCCTTAAAGACGGATAACCGCTACGGCAAATGCGTGTGGGATTTCGAGAGGGACGGAAACGTAGATCATCAGGCGGTAATGTATAATTTTGCCGACGGCGCTACGGGCGTATTCAGTATGATAGGCGGTTGCGCAAAGCCTGAGCGTAATATCCATATCGTAGGTACAAAGGGAGAGATAAAAGGTACGTTCGAGGATTCTAAATACGTCGTAAGGACGATGGCTCCTTCGGCGTCTTTGCTGGGTTACGACGAAAAGATGTACGACTTGAACGTAAAAGGCGATATGATAGGAGCGGCTGACGGCCACGGCGGCGGAGATGAGAAGTTGGTATATGACTTCCTGGACTATATGCACGGCAATGCTCCGTCCGTTTGCTGCGCGACGCTTGACGACTCCGTTAAGAGCCACAGGGCAGTTTTTAAAGCGATAGAGGCAAAAAAGAGCGGTAATATAATTAGGTTTTAACGTGGATACCGCCGAGAGGCGTATTTAAAAATAATATGTTTTTGTTAGGGAGGACAATATGAAAAAGGTGTTGTTAAAACGGTTTTTGAGTTTTTCACTTTTCGTTTTGTTTACCGTGTTGGGATTCGCGGGTTGCGGATTGCAAGAGGGAGAGCAGACGAAGAAGAGCGTTTTGCTTGACGAAACGGTAAAAGAACTGTTAGTCGGCGAGACGTTCACTCTTACGGCTACGACGGAACCTGCGGACTTAGAATTAACGTGGTCGTCGTCGAATGAAAGTGTTGCCACCGTTTCAAACGGAACCGTAACTGCGATTGCCGCCGGAACAGCGACTGTAACGGCGAAAAACGGAGACGCGCAAGCAACTTGTGCGATTACGGTCAAGGCGTTGGAAAGGAAGTATTCCGTAAAATTCGTCAACGGCGAAGATGAACTCAAAGTAGTTGAAGTGGAAGAAGGGGCGTTTGCCGTATATAACGGAATTATCCCTCAAAAAGCCGCAGACGAATCGACTTTCTACGAATTTGCCGGTTGGTCGGAAACCGAGGGCGGCGAAACGGTTGATCTTTCCGATATCGAGATAACCGCGAACAAGACTTTTTATGCCGTATTCAGCGAAAGAGCGTATGTAACTCTTGCCGCATACAACGGCGAAGAGTTGAGTGTTCTTCCCGCCGAGATGAAAGAATACTTGCAACTTACCGACGAAAGCGCGATAGCGGAGTATCTTTATAATTATGAAGAGAATTATCGTCGTGCTTTAAGCGCGGACGGCGTCGTGTTTAATTGGGACGTTGTCGGAGACGAGGCCGTAACTTTCTATCTTTCCACCGACGTGGATTTTGAAGAAAATTTATTTGCGGAAAGCGTAAGCGGCGAAACGTTGAAGATTTATAACCTCGTTCCGGGTACTTATTATTGGAAAGTCGTAACCGAAAGCGGCAGAACCGGCGGAACGGACTATTTCACTTTGACCGATTCCGTAAGGGCGATAAATTGCGGAAATATCGCAAATATGCGCGATGAGGGCGGATACGTCGGAGAGTTCGGTACGGTAGCATACGGAAAGGTATATAGGTCTGCCGATATAGCGGACGCAAACGAGGCGGCGATAGCCGTTTTGGTAAATCAACTCGGAATCAAAACCGAAATAGATTTAAGAATAGACACTACGACGGTTTCGCCGGACGAAAGTATAAACAAAGTAGATTGCGGAATTTTGCAAAACGACTATATTTTCCCCGGTTTCAATTCGGCGAAAGGCTTCAAGCAGGCTTACGCTGACGCTTTAAAACAAGCGTTTAAGTTATTTGCCGATGAAGCCAATTATCCGATAGTATTCCATTGTACTTCGGGCGCGGACAGAACGGGAACGTTTGCGTTCTTGCTCGGCGGCTTGCTCGGAGAGGATTATTCGGACCTTGTAAAAGATTTTGAACTTACTTCTTTCTATATGCACAGACGTTGGCGTTCGGCAATAAACGTAACCGAAAGCGGCTATGAATTTGACGAGAGCGGCGTCATGCAGGACGATTCCGGCAATTTGGTCGCATTCGATAAGATGTATAGGCATATGATGTCCGCATACGGCAACGGCGACGGAAAACTTTCCTCGGCGGTAGAAAACTATTTGATTTCCGTAGTAGGACTTACCAAATACGAAATAGAAACCATTCGTTATATATTATTAGGTTCGGAGATAAAGCCCGACGCCGACCGTACTTATACGATAACGTGGAATATAGACGGAAAGGTCAAAGAGCAATCGTTTATTTACGGTTCAACGCCGATATGGTACGGTAGCGCTCCCGTTAGAGAAGAAGCGGAGACTTGGTCGTACAAATTCAGCGGTTGGGCGTTAAGCGCCGATGGCGAAAAGATAGGCGCTTTACCCAAAGTAACCGAAAACGCAACGTACTATGCTATATTTGAAATAGACGAAATATTTGAGGCTCCGAAATTTAAGGGCGGCAACATCACATATTCGTCGTTAAGCGAAGAAATATTTATGCCGGACGGTCTGCTCGGCGAAGGTGTAACCCTATCTCAAATCAAACTTAAATCATTAGCGGACGCAATTTTGTTCGACGGGGAAAACTGGGAGTATTCCTTAATTGCCCTTACCGACAGTCAACTTATCGGAAGCGAAGTAGTTACCCATAAAACGGTGGTAGAACTTTCCGACGGAACTAAATACAGGGTTGACTTAGTGGTTTACGCCGGCATTATAGACGAACTTTCCGACTTCGTGAAGTTCTTCGATAAAGCGCCCGAAACGAGTTACAGAAACGAAGATCACCCGGAGGGAATGCTTGCTGCTCAAAACTTCTACGGCTACTATATAATAACCTCGGATTTGGGCGACGGCACGGATGAACTCAGCTTTGATAATCAGACGACAGACACCGACTATATAAAACCTAACGGCTTCAACGGTGTTTTGGACGGTCGAGGGCATACTCTCAGGTTTAAACTTACAAAGGGCGGACTGCTCGGACTGATACTCGGCAACGCCGTTATAAAAAACACAGGATTTATATTTGAGGATTTAACTCCTACAAAATACGGTTTATTCGGATATATGGCGGTAGGCGCTCCGGAGATAAGGAACTGCTATATAGAGCAGGCGAACAACAACTACGGCGGAATAAACACCTACGGAATAATGGCTCAGCCTTTAGGCAGACTCGTTTTGCATAATACCGTAGTTTACGGATATAATTTCAGCAATCAAAAGGCAAATTATTGGGGTGAGGGCAAGACTCCGATTGCGGCAACTTCCACGAACGCATACGTTATACACGCCAGGCCGGCTGCAAGCGGATACGTTATGTCTACCAACTTTACGAAAGTATTTAACGACGGAGTAGATGGTGCAAGAGAAGTATTGCTTTCCGAAATTGCGGACGCAAGCGGATTCAACAGTTATTGGAGCAGGGATAACAGCAGACTTTCCTGGAAAGGCGCTGAAACGACCGTTTCGTATAAAGTGATTTAACTTTTAAAATATGTCAGAATTGACTAAAATATGAGGTGAAAAATGAAGAAGAAATTTGATGATGTTAAATTGGAGATAATCCAATTAGATTTCAGGGATGACATTTTAACTGCGTCGGTAGAAGGTCATGAGTTGGATGGCGATAACCTTATCCCGATAGACGGAGATTCATTAGGATGGTGACTAACATGAAAAAGATTAAAAGAATAAATTTAGGCATTTTATCCGCTGCATTATTACTTTTTCTTTCGTTGGCTATGGCGTTTGGCTTTGGCAAAGCGTTCGCCGCAGGCGTAAAGCCAACCGGAACTAAAGCGACAACGCTTACCGCACCCCTTGAAGATTCGGATTTAACGAGTTTTAGGGTTTACGGTTCTTCGATAAGGACGGCTGCGCCGGCAGGAATGAGATTTCTCGTCACTATAGACGGCACAGACTTAGCAAAAATCCCGAGCGACGCCGATTTCGGCTTGCTCATAATTCCCGCGAACATTTTAGGCGGAGAGACTTTGACGGTAGATACCGAAAAAGTTCTCAAAGCGAAAGCGGTAGTCGATTCCGACGCGGAAGAAATTCCCGACGGCGGAATGGGTTATATGATGACTTTAGTCGGCGAAACGCTTGAAAAAGCGTTCCCGGAAGGCTTGTATAACAGAGTTTTAGCGACGAGAGCGTTCGTTAAATACACTTATGAAGATAACGGCGAAAAGGTTACCGCTTACGCATATTCGCAGGATACCTTATACCGTTCTATCGCATACGTCGCTTCCCGCGAATTGGCGGAAATGGAGAGAAGAGGCGAGGACGTTTCCGGTTCGACTTTCATGAACACGATAATATCGACTACGATGGGTAGCGCTTTGTTTACTCTTTCTTCTGCCGAAATAGAAGTAGGAGAAAGGGCTGTTGCCGTCGTACATAACGCAACGGACGGTTTAAATGCGTTTGACTATTATCTTAGTTCTTCCGATGAAAGCGTTGCGACGATTTCCGACGGTAACGTAGTCGGCGTTTCGAGAGGAACGGCAACTATAACCGCGTCTATCGGAACTACCGAACTTTCGCTTGATATAACCGTAAACGGCCCCGAGGCGTTTACGGGCGGAAATATTTTGTATTCCACTTTATCAAAAGAGGTATTTATACCCGACGGACTTCTTGATTCGGATGGCGAAAAGATAATAAGCGCAGTCGGCGAATCGGATAAAGCCGATTATTTAGACGAAGGCACTTGGTCGGGTTTGGAACTTACCTCCGAAGAGATAAATTCCAACGCGACGAAAACTTCGAGAATAGTAGTTTCTACGTCCGACGGAGATTCTTACGTTGTAAATGCGATTTCCTACGCCGGCGTTATAGATGAACTTCGCGATTTTACTACGTTCTTTGACGTTGCTGATACTGCCGTCTACGGTCAGTACGTCGTTATAAACGATATAGGCAACGGCGAACTTACTAATTCCACTCAGACGCTAACGTTCTCGGCAGAAAACGGTTTTAACGGAGTGTTGGACGGTCAAGGGCATACGCTTAATTTTAAACTTATGAAAGGCGGTTTGCTCGGACTTATAATGGGTAATGCCACGGTTAAAAATCTTGCAATTTACTTTGAAGATAACAGTTACGTTTCGATGGGTAATGGCGGATTTGGTATATTCGGATATGGTGCGCAAGGCAACGTATTAATTGATAACTGCTATATAGAGCGTACTAATAACGTCGGCATGAGGGGAACTTCATACGGAATAATGGCTTGCCCGTTTGGAAGAGTTACGCTTAAAAACACGCTCGTTTGCGGAAAGAATATGACACTTGACGATACTTGGTACGATGCGGCTAACGTTTGTATAAGTTCAAGTTCTACAAATGCTTATGTGGTGATTGCTCGTACGGATAAGGGCGCGTCAAGTTGGAATATGTCAGCGAACTATACGGCATTATTTTCTGAGTGGGTCAACTACATTAATATTTCGGCGCTTAGCGAAGCCGCGGTAAATAGTTTTAATGAGTATTGGAGCAGGGCGAACAGCAGACTTTCTTGGCAAGGCGCTACGAGTACAGCAAGTTATGATATTGAAAAAGCCGCTATAAGGATGGATGATGAAATACTTTATTCTACGAACGACTCGCAGATTTTCTTACCTTCGTCTTTCGGTTTTGGTTTGGACGAAACGGTGGTAATTACCGCCGATGACGGAAAAGTATATTATCAAGACGGTTATTTTTCGGACGACCTCGCTTTAACTACAGCGCAAATAAAAGCAAACGCCATAGCAACGTTTAAAGTAAGAGTAATCAAAGATGACGTAACGTATATTACAACCGTTAAATCTTATGCAGGCGTTATAGACGAACTTTCCGACTTCGTGACGTTCTTTGACAAGGCACCCGAAACGAGTTACAGAAACGAAGAGCACTCGGAGGGAATGCTTGCCGCTCAAAACGTTTACGGTTACTACGTAGTAATTGCAGATTTGGGCGACGGCACGGATGAGCTTAGCTTTGATAATCAGACGACAGACACCGACTATGTAAGACCTAACGGCTTCAGCGGAGTTTTGGACGGTCAAGGACATACTCTCAGGTTTAAACTTACTAAGGGTGGACTGCTCGGATTGATACTCGGCAACGCCGTTATAAAAGACACAAGATTTATATTTGAAGATTTAACCACTACAAAATACGGTTTATTCGGATATATGGCGGTAGGCGCTCCGGAGATAAGGAACTGCTATATAGAGCAGGCAAACAACAACTACGGCGGAATAAACACCTACGGAATA
>CAMOXE010000093.1 GCA_946628865.1 uncultured Clostridia bacterium
GTAAGGCTTAAAAAACTGCTTTGACAAAACAGTCTTATCGGGGCTGCCGCAAAGTGAAAATTTTCACTTTGCGGCAGCCCCGATAAGACTGTTTTGTCAAAGCAGTTTTTTAAGCCTTACCTCGTACTCTTCTTCGAGTGCTTTAAGTTTTTCGGCGTAGTTTTTTACCGTATCCGACGCTTGTCGGTTAGCGGAGAGCAACGCGCCGAGTTCTGTAATACCCATAACCGTGCCTTTTATGAGCATTTCGGCTATATGCGAACGCGAGTCGTCGCGCATTGCGTCCATCTTGATACCCGTATACATCATGGCTTTTTTCATAAAATTGACGTCTTTAGGTTCTAAGCCTTTTTCTCGCATATAAGCGCCGACTTCGGATACGAATTTCTCATAGCCCTCGTATTCGTCCGCGAGTTCTTTTTTCATGTCCTCGTCGTTTGTTTCGCCGACTATATCCGAAATCGCCTGCATGGCGATGTGCGCGTTTTTCCAGATAACGTCGAGCAGTTCTTTTTCAGTTGCTTTTTCGTCCATAATAACTCCTTTAGGTTTTATTTTGGTTTTATTATTGACAAATTTACGAAAATAATGCAAAACGTTTGACAAATATAAATAAAAGTGTTAAAATCGTTAGCGTATGCCGCTCGGAAAGGGAAATAAGTCGCGGAGAGTTATCCGCGCCCCGAAAATAATTCCGGCGAGTTTAGACGGGAGGTCTATTATGTACGCAATCATTGAAAACGGAAACAAACAGTACAAAGTAGCCGTCGGCGACGTATTAAGTTTGGAAAAACTTTCTGCGGCCGTAGGCGAAAAGGTCGAGTTTTCCGCGATTTTCGTTTCGGACGAAAGCGGAATCAAGACCGCGGGCGACGCCGCTAACTATAAGGTAACGGCTGAAGTTCTTGCTCAGGACAAGGCGAAGAAAATCATCGTCTATAAGTACAAGGCAAAGAAGAACGAGAGAAAGAAACAGGGCCACAGACAACCTTTCACGAAAATCAAAGTCGTGGATATCGCTGTAGGCAAGGCGGAGGGCTGATCATGTTATTATTAAGATTATTCGCTCATAAAAAAGGTGTCGGAAGCACCAGAAACGGAAGAGACAGTAACGCTAAGCGCCTCGGCGTAAAACGCACCGACGGTCAAGCGGTACTCGCAGGCAGCATAATCGTAAGGCAGAGAGGAACGAAATTCCACCCCGGTACCAACGTAGGCATCGGAAGCGACGATACGTTGTACGCTTTAATCGACGGAGTAGTTAAGTTCGAGAGACTCGGCAAGGACAAAAAGCAAGTCAGTGTTTACGCGGCTGAATAAAAAATCAAGCGAGACTTTTCGTCTCGCTGTTTTTTTATGATAAACGCAATTATTATAACCATATGATATACGAAAGCGAATTTTTTTCGATAAAAGACACCTTAGAGTGCGGTCAAATATTCAGATTTAAGCCGTTCAAGTCGGGTTACCTCGTACTTTCCGGCGATAAGGCGTGTTACGCTTACGAGCGTAGCGGCAAGACGATAATAGAAAGCGACGACGAAGAGTATTTCGATAAATTTTTCGATGCAAAGACGGACTATTCGGTAATTTTCGATTTTGCGAAAAAGAGCGAATTTGACGTCGTGCGGCGTTCCGCGGATTTCGGAAAGGGGATAAGAATTCTCCGCCAAAACGTCGAAGAGACGCTGTATTCTTTTATTATTTCTCAAAACAACAACATACCGAGGATAAAGAACACGATAGAGCGCACTTGCGCTTTGCTCGGGCGGAAGAAGTCGTTTTTAGGCGAGGAATATTTCACTTTCCCAACCACCGAAGATTTTCTTAAAAAGGACGAAAATTTCTATAAAGAAAACGGCTACGGCTATAGGTCGGGATATATGACTGCGGTTTCAAAGGCGATAGCGGACGGATTCGACCTTACCGGGATTTCATCTTGTAACACTTCGGAGTTAAAGAAAAAACTTATTACCCTAAAAGGCGTGGGACCTAAAGTCGCCGACTGCGTGTCTCTTTTCGGATACCATAAAACCGACAGTTTTCCGGTCGATACCTGGATAGAAAAACTCTACCGCGAAGATTTTAACGGGACTTTGACCGACAGAAACAAGATAACCGATTATTTTCAATCGCTCTTCGGAGAAAATTCGGGATATATCCAGCAGTATGTGTTCTACTATAAACGCAGCAACAGTTAAATATTTTTTTGAAACGTCGCCTCTTTTATTCGGGGCGGCGTTTTTTGTCGTATTTCGGACGGGCTTAAAAACGCGAATTTTCGTTTTTTTTATTTTAAAGCGTAAAATTTTTACAACGTCGCCTCTTTTATTCGGGGCGGCGTTTTTTGTCGTATTTCGGGGCGGGCTTAAAAACGCGAATTTTCGTTTTTTTTATTTTAAAGCGTAAAATTTTTACAACGTCGCCCTTTTATTCGGGGCGGCGTTTTTTGTCGTATTTCGGGGCGGGCTTAAAAACGCGAATTTTCGTTTTTTTTATTTTAAAGCGAAAAATTTTTACAACGTCGCCTCTTTTATTCGGAGCGGCGTTTTTTGTCGTATTTCGGGGCGGGCTTAAGAACGCGAATTTTCGTTTTTTTTATTTTAAAGCGTAAAATTTTTACAACGTCGCCTCTTTTATTCGGAGCGGCGTTTTTTGTCGTATTTCGAGGCGGGCTTAAGAACGCGAATTTTCGTTTTTTTAAAGCGCAAAAAAGTTGCGGACGAATTAACTTCGTCCGCAACGATTTCGTTTTCTATTATTCCGCAGCGAGTTGGGTTTTGTATGCCTCCAAAACCGCGTTTATTACTTCTTGCCGCGTTTCCGTATTGATCGGGTGCGCGATGTCTTTGTATTCGCCCTCTCCCGTCTTTCTGCTCGGCATAGCGATAAAGTAGCCTTCCGTTCCCTCTATAACTTTTATATCGTGTATAACGAAACAATCGTCGATAGTGATAGAAGCAACCGCTTTAAGTTTGCTGTCCTGTTTCTGTACTATGCGTACCCTTACGTCTGAGATTTTCATTTTCCACCGCCTCATATAATTTTAGAAGTAAGTTACTCCTATAGATATATAATACACTATTTTTTTGTTTTTTTCAACAAGATTACTCAAAAAAATTGCCAAAACCATAAAAATTTTTATATTTTTGGCAATTTCGGGCGGTATTTCGGCATAAAATTCAGTATGAGCGCAGGAACAAAAAAACTGAACGTACACTTTATCGGTATAGGCGGCGTGAGCATGAGCAGTCTGGCGAACTACTTAATTGAGATGGGTTTTAACGTCAGCGGCAGCGATATTATGCCGTCTTTATATACCGAAAGGCTTGCCGAAAAGGGCTGTAAAATATATATCGGACATTCCGAAAAGAATATAGACGGAGCGCAGGTAATAGTATATAATTCAGCAATCGGCGAAGAAAATGCGGAACTTAAAGCCGCGCGCGAAAATAAGTTGTTTATACTTTCCCGTGCGGAACTTTTGAAAATGGTGTCTGAAAATTTCAAAACGAGCATAGGCGTGTGCGGTTGTAACGGAAAGACGACCGTAACTTGTATGCTTGCGCATATATTCAAACGTGCAAACGCGCGGTTTACGGCGCATATCGGCGGATACGACAACTCGCTTACGAACAGTTACGTTTCGGGAAGCGAGTACTTTATCAGCGAGGTGTGCGAATATAAAAAGAACATCGCGCAGTTTAAAGCAACCGTCGGCGTATGCCTCAATACCGGCGAAGATCATTTAGAGTGCTATACCGATAAAGACGAACTTATAGGCTGTTATTTTAACTTTTTAAAGCAAGCGGAAACGGCAGTAGTGTTTGCCGAGGACGAAAATTTAAAGAACTATAAAAACAAAAACGCCGTAACTTTCGGATATGGCGAAAACTGCGATTACGCTATCGGCAAAGTAGTATCAAAGCGCGGCAAGTATTCTTTTGACCTGAAACTTAAAAGCGGAGAAACTATCAGAATAAATTTAAACGTATACGGTCGCCACAACGTTATTAACGCCGCGGCGGCGGCAGCCGCCGCGGCGGAGTGCAATATTTCGCCCCACGCAATCAAGCGCGGGATAGAGAGTTTCAACGGCACGATGCGAAGATTTGAAAAAATAGGCAGCGTATCGGGCAGTGTGATAATTGCGGACTATGCGCATCATCCCGAAGAAATAACTGCGGCGCTGTCCACCGCGGACGAGGTTTGCGGCGGGGAACTGTACGTCATATTTCAGCCGCATACCTATACTCGGACTTTGCTTTTGAAAGACGAGTTCGCCTCGGCTCTCAGCGGCGTAAAAAATCTGGTTATATATAAGACTTTCGCGGCTCGGGAAGAATATATTGCCGGAGGTTCGGCATACGAACTATACAACGCTATGGGAAAGCGCGGCGTATATATAAGCGACGCGGACGCATTGATAGAATACATAAAGAGCAAGGCAAAGCGCGGCGATACGTTTTTGGTACTGGGGGCGGGCGACCTGTACGACTTATTAAAACGCCGATTGAAAAAATAAAGCGACAGCGAAACAGCCGCCGACGGGCTTACCCGTCGGCGGCTGTAAAAGTTTTATATCTTTAAAAATTGAGTCGTCTATGCCTTAAGCGACGTATTCTGACGTCGTTTTCGGTGAGGTCGAGCGAAAAGCAAATTCTTTCCGTAAAGACCCGCCGAAAAGACCTCAAAAGACTTGTTTAAGAATAGTTCGGATTGTCAGCCGAGCATATCTATCAAGAGGTCGGCGACTTTTTCTTTTTTTTCGTAGGCGTCGCACATTTTCTGTATGTTTTGTTCGACTTTGTCCATTTTGGTTAGGGGAACGTAATAATTCGTAAAATCTATCGCCTTATTAGCGAGGAGGTTGATAGCGGTTTCGGCGTTTCCGTAGCCGCACGTCACGAAGTTGCAAGTGAGTTGCTTGTCGAGCGCTACGTTGAACGCCGACCTTGCGCGCACCTCGGAAAATCCCGCGAAAGCGACGTTCCCGAACGGCGCGGAGATTTTGAACGCCATTTCGGGCGAAATATCCGATCCGGTAACGAAAACGACTTTATCGGGCATGCGTCCGCCCGTGATCGACGAAATTTCCTTTTCCGCCTTTGCGCCGCTTTTTATCGTGTAATAGATACCGGATTTTTTTGCGAGCATTAAATTATCGTCGTCATCGTCGATAAGGATCGGCACGCCTTGGTAATAGATTACGAGTTGCGCTATTGCCGAGCCGAGCGCCGACGCGCCGATTATCGCGACGTGTTGTCCCTTTTCGATTTTCAATCTGTCGATAACCGAAAGCGCGAGCGAAACGTATTCGAGATACAAGACGTCGTTTTCGTCGGTGTTTTTCGGGAACGGGAATACGTCGGAGGTAGAGAGAACCGCAAAGTCCTTTAAAAACCCGTCGACGTTTTTGCCCGCGACGAACATGTCCGAGCATTTCTCGGGCTTGCCGCGCAGACAGTTGTTGCACTTGCCGCAGTTTCTGACCGCCGATATACCGACCTTAGTTCCTTTTTTTAAGTATTCCGACTCGTAAGGAATTTCGGTTATCTGACCGATAGCCATTCTTCCGGGTATAAGAAGAGGCGGCTTTTCGTCCATAATCGAGGCGACGTCGTCCTCGGTAATAAGCGTTTTGGTAATTTTCACCTTAACGCTGTCAATGCCTTCGAGTTGCTCTATTTTGTTAATTTTCGTCAATTTGCCGCGTTCGGCAATCTGCCAACCTATCATAACGATAACATTATATCGCATTTGTAAAATTTTTGCAAGCGGGTTAATTAAAAAAAGATATTAAAATCGCGAATAATGCGCTTTAAACGTTTGACAAGGCTATAAAAATAATATATAATATTAAAGCATTGAGTAAAACAGAAAATTTTGTGAGGTGATAAAATGAAACCTGAGATTCATCCCGATTATAAAATCGTAACCGTGCAATGTGCGTGCGGCGCGACTTTCCAGACGGGTACGACGAAGGATACCGACGTTATAAAAGTGGATATTTGCAGTAAGTGTCATCCTTTCTTTACGGGTAAGCAGAAACTCGTTGACACCGGCGGACGCGTAGATAAGTTCAAGAAAAGATATAATATTTAACAAAAAAGAGGGGTTTAAAGTTTCGGCTTGAAACCCTTAATTTTTATTTGCTGAAATGGGAAAGAAGTGTTTGAAAACGTCCATCGGCGGTCAAGCCGTGTTGGAGGGCGTAATGATGCGCGGCAAGACCGCTATGGCGACCGCCGTGAGGGATCGGGACGGAGTTATACGGCTCGAGGCGGAACGTCTTAAACAAAGCAAGAGCGCGATAAAGAAAATACCCGTCGTTCGCGGTGCGGTAAACTTTTTCGTTTCTTTGGTTTTCGGCGTAAAGATAATCGCCCGTTCGGCGGAAGTTTACGGCGAAGACGAGCAAGAGCCTACGAAGTTCGAGAAATGGCTTTCCAAAACCTTTAAAATCGATATTATGAGCGTCGTGATGTTTTTGGGCGTGGCGCTGGGGCTTGCGTTTTCGGTTGCGCTGTTTATCGTGCTTCCGCATCTTCTCGGCAATCTGTTCTCCTCGCTCGTAACCGAAAACGTCGTTTGGCGAAACGTGTTCGAGGGCGTTGTAAGAATCGCGATATTTATCGGATATATATTGCTGACGTCGTTGATTAAGGATATGCGCAGAACGTTTATGTATCACGGCGCGGAGCATAAGACCATCACATGCTATGAAAAGGGTCTGCCGCTTACCGTAGAGAACGTCCGCGGTTGCAGGCGCGTACACGATCGTTGCGGCACGACGTTTATGTTTTTCGTAATGATAGTGAGCATATTCGTCTTTACCGTACTCGGTTCGATTTTTCCTATGATAAACGTCGGTATTTTAAGGCTTTTGGCAAAGATATTATTATTGCCGTTGGTTGCGGGGCTTTCATACGAACTTTTGAAACTCCTCGCGAAAACGGACAGTAAAGCGGTATATATTTTTAAACTTCCGGGGCTTTTACTTCAAAAGATAACCACGCGCGAGCCGGACGACGGCATGATCGAAGTTGCCATAACCGCGTTTGAAAAAGTGCTTAAAATGGACTTGGACGAGAACGAGCCGACTTGCAAATTCGTCTGCGCTGAGGATTTCGGTAAAGTCCTTAGCGAAACAAGATCGGAATTCAACGCCGCGGGCGTGGACGACGCGGACGCGGAGTGGATAATTTCGGAAGTTACGGGTGTGCGCCGCAGCGAGTTCGCGACTTGCAAAAAGAAAGTCAGCGCGGCGGAAATAGACCGTATTACGATTCTGAAAAAAGAGCGCCTTACTGGAAAACCGCTATCTTACGTTTTGAAAAACACGAATTTTTACGGGTATACGATAAAGACCGACGAACGCGCGTTGATTCCCAGACCGGAAACCGAAGAACTCGTCGAAAGGGCGATAAAAGAGATTGACGGAAATTCCGCGGTGCTTGACCTTTGTACGGGCAGCGGAGCGATAGCGCTTGTCGTAAAACTGAAAACGGGCGCGAGCGTTACCGCGAGCGACAAAAGCCTTGACGCGCTTGCGCTTGCAAGGGAAAACTTTGCGCTTTTCGGCGCGGAAATATCCGCTATAGAGAGCGATATGTTTTCCGCGATAGACAAAAAATTCGACGTTATAATATCCAACCCGCCGTATATAAAAAGCGGCGATATTGAAAGTTTAGACAGAGAAGTCAAGGACTTCGAGCCGCGTATCGCGTTGGACGGCGGATACGACGGGCTTGAGTTTTACCGCGTAATCTCCGACGAGGCGGACAAATTTTTAAACGAACACGGAAAACTTTTCCTCGAAATCGGTTTCGACGAGGCTGAGAGCGTGAAAGAACTCTTAAAAGGGAAATACGACGTCAAAACGTATAAAGATATAAGCGGAAACGACAGAATTATCGAGGCGACGCTAATATGATAGAAAAACTCGAAAGCATATTAAACAGATTTAATAAACTCGACGAGTTGATGGCAAATCCCGAAACGTTGTCGGATATGGAGAAGTGGAAAGCCTACGCCAAAGAACGCGCGGACATAGAAGAAACTGCGACGTTGTATCAAAAATACAAAAAAGTCGAAGAGGACATGAAAAGCGCCGAAGAACTTTTAGCCACCGAAACCGACAAAGAAATGCGGGAGATGCTCGAAGAGGAGTATTACTCGTCCAAAGATAGGCTATCGGAGATAGAGAGCGAACTGAAAGTCCTTTTGCTACCCAAAGACCCCGACGACGACAAGAACGTAATAGTCGAGATCCGCGCCGGCGCCGGCGGCGAAGAGGCGGCGCTGTTCGGGTACGAACTTTACAGAATGTACGTCAAATACGCCGAGCAAAAACGCTGGAAAACCGAGGAGATCGACAGCAATATGACAGAACTCGGCGGCGTAAAGGAAGTAGTGTTTTCTATAAGCGGCAAAGGCGTTTACAGCAGGCTGAAATACGAAAGCGGGGTGCATAGAGTTCAGCGCGTTCCCGATACCGAATCGCAAGGCAGGATTCATACGTCGACGGTAACGGTGGCGGTACTTCCGGAGGCTCAGGACGTAGAAGTCGAGATAGACGAGAAAGATCTGAAGATAGATACTTATCGTTCGAGCGGCGCCGGCGGTCAGCACGTCAATAAGACGGAGTCGTGCATTCGCATGACGCATTTGCCCACGGGAATCGTCGTGACGTGCCAGGACGAGCGTTCGCAGATCAAGAACAGAGAAAAGGCGATGAAAGTAATGAAAAGCCGCCTATATGACTATTATAATACGAAATACCAAAACGAGTACGCCGCCAACAGAAAGAGTCTGGTAGGTACGGGCGACCGTTCGGAAAGGATAAGGACGTATAATTTTCCGCAAGGGCGAGTAACCGATCATAGAATAGGTTATACGATATATACTTTGCAACAGTTTTTGATGGGCGACCTTGACGAAATGATCGAGGCGCTTCAGATAGCGGACAGAGAGGCGAAATTAGCGCGGGAGGACAACTAATGCAAACATCTGAAAAAGGCAGGGCGATAGCGCCGTCGGTAACGCTCGAAATATCGGCGAAAGCAAAGGCGATGAAAGCGGAAGGGAAGTCGGTAGTGGCGTTTACCGCAGGCGAGCCGGACTTCAATACTCCGGAATTTATAATCGAGGCGGCAAAGCGCGCGCTCGACGACGGCAAGACCAAATACACCCCGGCGTCGGGCATAGCGGAACTTAAAAACGCTATAGCCGACAAGTTGGAAAAGGAAAACGGCTTAAAGTATAAACCGTCGAATATCGTGGTGTCGGACGGCGCGAAGAGTTCGCTCTTTCACGCGTTCGCGGCGATATTGAACGACGGCGACGAGGTGGTGCTTATAGCGCCGTATTGGATAACTTACGCCGAGCAGATCAAGTTTTTAGGCGGTAAGTGCGTAATAGCGAAAACCGATAAAAAGTCGGGCTATAAGTTGACTAAAGCCGAATTTGAACGCGTAATCACACCAAAAACCAAATGTCTTGTGTTAAATTCGCCCTGTAATCCTACGGGTGTAGTGTATACGAAAGAAGAACTTAAGGATATTGCGGAAGTCGCCGAAAAGCACGGCGTATACGTTATATCCGACGAGGTGTATGAAAAACTCGTTTTCGGCGGAGCGGAGCATATATCCATCGCGTCGATAAGCGAATATATGAAAGAGCATACGATAGTTATAAACGGCGTGTCCAAGTCGTTTTCGATGACGGGCTGGAGAATAGGCTATCTCGCCGCGCCGGAAGAAGTTGCAAAGGCGATAGGCAATCTTCAAAGCCACACGACGAGCAATCCTTGCAGTTTTGCGCAGTACGCTTCGGTTGACGCTTTCGTCGGCGACGAGGGCGAAAAGTTCATAGCCGAAATGCGCGAGGAGTTTGACTGCAGACGAAAAGCGATCTGCGCGGCGCTGGATAACTGCGGCTACGAATACATAAAACCTATGGGCGCGTTTTACGTCTTTATGAATATCGACAGATTTATCGGCAAGAAGTATAACGGAGTAGCGATAAACGGTAGCGTGGACTTTGCCAACGCGCTTTTGTCCGAGGGCGTTGCGGTAATCCCGGGGCTTGCGTTCGGAGCGGACAATTTCATAAGGCTCGCCTATGCGGTTTCAAAGGCGGACATAGCGCTTGGGATAGAGCGCATAGCGAAATTTGAAAAAACTCTCGGTTAAATTCAAAAAAGTCTGTGAAAACCCTTGAAAAAAAAGGCGTTTTGGTTTAAAATATAAATAGAAACAAAAAGGCGGAGGTTTTTTATGATAAAACTCGTATACGGTCCTAAGGGATTCGGCAAGACAAAGATTATTTTAGACGACGTAAACGCGGCGGCGAAAGCGGCGAGCGGCAACGTGGTGTTTATAACCGACAAGAAGATTTGTTCGGTTTCGATCGATTTAAACGTAAGATGCGTTTACACCGAAGAATACGGAGTAAATTCGCTCACGGCGTTTGACGGATTTATAAAGGGCTTGCTTGCGGGCAACAGCGACATAGAATATCTTTTTATCGACGGAATTGCGAGAATTACGAACGCAAACATCGCGGACATGAGCGACTTTTTCGCTACGCTGGATAAGTTAGCGGATTTGAAGGTAGAGATGACTATAAGCGCGGCGAAGGAAGATTTGCCGAACTTTATGCTCAAATACTTAGATTAATAACCAACGGTCGTCGCACGGGTGCGGCGACCGTTTTATTTAATGAAATAATTGTGTAAAGCGTTAAAACGCTCGCTAATCCTTGACGAAAAGGCGCAAAATCGTTATAATAATAATATGTTCGGATATATAAGACCGGATTTGCCGTATTTGTATCTAAAAGACGACGCGCTCTATAAAGCGCTTTATTGCGGAGTATGCAAAAGCATCGGCAAAAACTTAGGTCAGGTGGCGAGAATAAGTTTGACTTACGACGTCGCGTTTTTGTCCGCGGTCGCGCATAACGCCAAGGGCGCAGACGTAACGCTTAAAAAAGAACGCTGCATCGCTCACCCGATAATTAAAAAGCCTATGGCGAATAGGGACGAACTAACCGCGGTATGCGCCGCGGCGAACGTCGTGCTTGCGTATTATAAGGTCAAAGACGATATAATAGACAGCGGCAAGGGCAGGGTGAAACTCGCGTTTTTATCCCGCGCTTTTAAGAGGGCGAACGCAAAATACCCTAAACTTTCAAAAATAGTCGAAACTCGCTACGAAGAATTAAGGCGGCTCGAAGTGAATAAGGAAACGAGCATAGACAGAGCGTCCGATCCGTTTGCGCAAATGCTTAAAGAGATAGGCGAATTCGTTTTGGGCGAGGACGTTATCGGAGGGGACAGATTTTTCTATTATCTCGGCAAGTGGATATATTTAATAGACGCCCTCGACGATTACGAAAAGGATATTAAGTCGGGGTCGTACAATCCGTTTTATTATTCTTACGGCGAAAAGCGAACGAAAAAAGAACTGCTTGGCGAAAACGGCAAAGACGTATCTTTCGTCTTTGCGGAGATATTCTCGTCGCTTACAGAGGCTAACCGCGAGATAAAATGGAAGTTCAATCACGACCTGATCGACAACATTATAAATAAAGGTATCCCCTCGGCGACTATGAAAGTTATAAAGGGGAATAATAGTAGGAAAAAACGCGACAAAGTCGAAATAACGGAGGCTTAAAATGATAGACGATTTTTACGGCGTACTCGGACTTACGAGCGACGCAAGCGACGAAGAGATAGAGCAAAAATACGCAGACTTAAAGTCGAAATATTCTGAAGAACGCTTTAAAGAGGGCGAAGAGGGCAACGCTGCGGCGAAAAAACTTACCGAACTTGAAACGGCATACGCCGAAATTAAATCCGAAAGAAAGGAAAATCGGTTTTCTCAAGACGACAACGGTTATTATAAAGAGATAGAGGCGGCTATAAAACGCGGCGACCTTGCGGCGGCGCAGAACGCGCTCGATTCTTTCAACGAGAGAAACGCCGAGTGGCATTATCTGCAGTCTGTCGTGTTTTACAAGAAGAATTGGTCTAACGACAGTAAGAAACAACTCGAAATCGCCATACAGATGGATCCCGGAAACGAGAAGTATAAGACTTCTTATCGTAAGTTAAACGACAAGATAAACGCGGCAGAGAACAAAACGTTTACCGATTACAGCGGCAACGCGGGCGACCGCCGCGCCGAAACTTACGACGAGGACAGGCAGATGGGCGGAGACGGCTGCTTAGAATGGTGCTGTCAGATGGCGCTTTGCAATATGCTTTTAAACTGCTGTTGTAATTGCAGATAATGAAAAAGTCTAAAATGATTGCGCTATCGGCGATCGCCTCGGCGTTTGCCGTGATATTTTTGGCGCTGGGCGCGATAGTGCCGACGCTCGATTATTCGGGCATATTCATGGCGAGTATATGTATGACTATACCGCTGACAAAGAAAAGCGTGTGGTCGGGAGCGATGTCTTACGTCGCTTCCGCGCTTTTGTCTTTGCTTTTCGTCGGCGGAAGGTTTGAAATAACCGTTACTTTCGCGTTGTTTTTCGGCTTGCACCCGTTAGTAAACTTTCTATTTAATAAAATCAGACTTAATAAGGTCTTAGCCCTCGCGATAAAAGAGGTGTGGTTTATCGCAAGTCTATTGATACTATACGCGCTCTTCAGAGATTTCGTCGGCTTTGAAAACGAAACACTCCAAAAGTACGCGGTTTTGATTTTAGTCGTGGGCGGCGGACTTATATTTATCGCATACGATTATATGATGCAAAGATTTCAAAGGTTTATGGATATGGCGGTAGCGCGCCTTAAATTGTGAGATGCAAAAAAACGAGATATATATCGGCACGGTAGAGAGTTTAGGCGTTAATTGCGAGGGCGTTATTCACAGCGCCGAGAACGTCGTGTTCGTGCCGTTTGCCCTGCCGGGCGAAAAAATCGAATATAAGGTCTTAAAGGTAAAGGGAAATATTGCCTACGGCAAAGTCGTAGACGTAAAAACCCCCTCTATAAGTCGATTAAAGCCGAATTGCGCGGTTTTTACCAAGTGCGGAGGATGTCAACTGCAACACCTTAAATACGGCGAACAGTTAAAGGTAAAATCAGAGACTGTCAGGAACTGTCTGTCAAAGATAGCGTTTATAGACGCCGAAGTCCCGCTCGCGGTGGGGAGCGAAAAACAGTACGGCTATCGCAATAAACTCCAACTTCCCGTAAGGGAGCAAAACGGCGAGGTCGCGATAGGTTTTTTCGCGCCCAACAGTCATAGGGTAATAGAAATAGACGATTGTCCCATACAGCCCGCTTGGTGCAAGCGGATAATTTCCGCAATAAAAAGGTATATAAAAGAGGGCGGGATTTCGGCTTACAGCGAAGAGAGCGGGAAAGGGCATTTAAAGCACGTCGTCGTCCGCGAGGTCGAAAAGCGGCTTATAATCACTTTGGTAATAACCGAAAACGCGCTTAAAAAGAGCGATTTACTGATCGATATATTAAAATCCGAATTTAAAGATTTTTCGCTCTATATAAACGTAAACGAAAACGACAATAACGTCATATTCGGCGAAAGATTCGTCTGCATATTCGGTAAAAGTAAACTGAAAACCGACGAACTCGGCATCCGATACGAGATAGGTCCGCAGTCCTTCATGCAGGTAAACGACAGTA
>CAMOXE010000094.1 GCA_946628865.1 uncultured Clostridia bacterium
AGCGAGTGTTTTTCTGTGTCTCTCGCCGAGATAGCAGCCGATTTCCATCAGTCTCTTGATGTTTATGCTTACTTCGCTCTTGAGTTCGCCTTCAACTTTCAGGTTGTGTTCTATATACTCCCTGAGTTTCGCTACGTCGTCTTCGGTGAGGTCCTTCACTCTCGTGTCGGGATCAACACCGGTTTCTTTCAATATTTTCTTCGCCGTGGGAAGTCCTATTCCGTATATATAGGTTATTCCGATCTCCACGCGCTTCTCTCTTGGTAAATCTACACCGGCAATACGAGCCATTTTTTATTTCTCCTTAAAATGATTTTTTGTTTTTTGGTTTAAAAGTAATTAACCTTGTCTTTGTTTATGATTTTTGTTCTTCGAGCAAATAACCATAACCTTACCTTCTCTTTTAATGACTCTGCACTTGTCGCACATAGGTTTTACTGATGGTCTTACTTTCATTTTTAATCCTCCGATTTTGTTTTTTTAAACGTCAGTTCTTGCTACGCCAGACTATCCGACCTTTCGTAAGGTCGTAAGGGCTCATTTCGATCTTTACGGAATCCCCAGGAATTATCTTTATATAATTCATACGCAGTTTCCCCGAAATGTAGGCGGTTATAACGTAGCCGTTGGATAACTTCACTTTGAAAGTCGCGTTAGGCAACGCCTCTTCGATAACGCCTTCAGCCTCTATTACGTCGTCTTTTGACACTAGTTAGTTCCTCCATTTTATTTATCGCTTAACGCCCTTTAACGCGCCCGTCGCTTCATCCTTTTGCAAACAAACAGTTTACACTAACCATCAGATTTGCGACGCGTTGGAGCGCTTTTGCCTTTATAACGTGAGTATCTCTACTCCGTTGTCGCCGATAAGCACCGTGTTTTCATAATGCGCCGACGGTTTCCCGTCACGCGTTACGCACTTCCACCCGTCTATATCCACTTCGTAGCCGCCCATGTTTATCATAGGCTCTATCGCGATCGTCATGTTTCGCTTTAAGCGTATGCCCGTTCCGCGCTTGCCGAAGTTCGGTACGGACGGGTCCTCGTGCAAGTTTTTGCCGACGCCGTGTCCGACCATGTCGCGCACGACGCCGTATCCGTTCGCCTCGGCGTGGGTCTGCACTCTGTAACCGATATCGCCTACCGTGCTACCGATACACAGACCTTCTATTCCCTTGAAAAAACACTCGCGAGTTACCTCTATCAAACGTTTCTTCTCGGGCGATATTTTTCCGACGTAAAAACTCCTCGCCGCGTCGCCGTGAAAGCCGTTATAATACGCGCCGACGTCCACGCTTACGATCTGATCTTCTTCTATTATCCTGTCCGACGGAAAGCCGTGTACGACTTCTTCGTCTATGGATATGCACGTCGTTGCCGGAAACCCGTATAAGCCCAAAAACGAGGGCTTCGCTCCGCAAGACGTAATGTAATCGTATGCGATTTTATCGAGTTCTTTCGTCGTCATACCCGCTTTGATCTTGTCCCCGACGAGACTAAGCACGTCGCGGACGATCGCGCAGGGTTTTCGCATTAGTTCTATTTCTTCGTCCGATTTAATGTATATCATTTCAGCCAAGTTTAGCGACTATATCCGTAAATACCTTTTCTATGTCCGCGTCGCCGTCTACCGTTATCAGTACGCCCGCGTTCTCGTAATACTCTACGAGCGGAGCCGTCTGCTTTTCGTAAACTTCAAGCCTGTTCGCAACCGTCGCTTCGTTGTCGTCGGCACGCTGAATCAGTTCGCCGCCGCATTTTGAGCATTCGGTCTTTCCGGATAACGTATCGATATGATACGACGCTCCGCACTTACCGCAAAGCCTTCTGCCGGTTATGCGCCGCAATAGTTTCGTAAGCGGTACGTCGATGTTTATTACGGCGTCCACTTTTGAAAACTCAGCCAAAGCCTCGGCTTGCGATACCGTGCGCGGAAACCCGTCCAACAAATATCCGACCTTGCAGTCGTCTTGAGCCAAACGCTCTTTTACTATCTGTACGGTTACTTCGTCCGGTACTAACTGACCCTTATCGATATACGACTTCGCGACTTTCCCGATCGGCGTTTCGCCTTTTATGTTCGCTCGGAATATGTCGCCCGTCGATATATGAGGTAACGAATACTTCGCCGCAAGCCTTATCGCCTGCGTTCCTTTTCCCGCGCCGGGCGCGCCTAATAATATTACGTTCATCGCTTATTTCAAAAATCCCTTGTAGTTTTTCATCATTATCTGAGATTCGAGCGCGGTGTTGAACTCAATCGCCACGGAAACCACTATCAGCATTCCCGTTGCGCTGAACGCCCCGCTCGCTCCCGAGCCTTGAAGTACCGCGTTTAACACGAGCGACGGTATAAGCGCCAAAAGCGCTAAGAATATCGCGCCGAAAAGCGTAAGCCTGTTGGATATCTTCTTGAGATATTCCGCCGTCGGCTTGCCCCGGCTTATTCCGGGGATGAATCCGCCGTTTTGCTGTATCGTCTTGGATATGTCTTCGGGATTGAACTGTATCTGCGAATAGAAAAACGCAAAGAATACTATCAATAAGCAAAGCACTATCGAATAGAAAGGATACCTCGACGACGCACCGAGCCATGTACTCCACCAAGTGAGCGCACCCCTCCAGTTAAACAGCGTCATGATAAGTTCCGGGAAGGTCATTATCGAGAACGCGAATATCAAGGGCATTACGCCGTTCGCGTTGATCTTGATCGGGATAACGGTGTTTTGTCCGCCGTACATCTTTCTTCCCTTTACTTGCTTGGCGTACTGAACGGGAATCTTTCTCTCCGCAAGGTCTACCCATACTATCGCGCCGAAGATCACTACTACCAACAATATATATAATAGCGTCTGCCAGAGTGCCGTTCTGTTGAGCGAGCCTTGTAAGAATATCGTGTTGAACTGACCTACCGCAAATAACGCCGCGCTGGCGATGATACCTGCGAAAATCAAAAGCGATATACCGTTAGAAATGCCGTAGTCGGTTATTCTTTCGCCTATCCATACGGTAAGGCAGGTGCCTGCCGCATAGAAGAGAATTATGATAGCATACGAAAGGAAATTCGTAAAGCCCGTGCCTTTACCTCTTCCGCCGGCAAGCATATCCGAAAGGGTCGCTATATTGCCGGTCTCGGAACTCGGAAGGAAACTTACGAGTATTCCTATCGATTGAACCACCGCTAACACCAATGTCAAATATCTCGTGTAAGCGGCTATTCTCTTTCTGCCTTCCTCGCCTTGTTTGGACAACCTTTCGAGAGCGGGGATCGCTACAGCCAGAAGTTGAATAATTATCGACGCGTTGATATACGGTCCTATACCCATCGCAAAGAGCGTTCCGTTCTGAAGTGAACCGCCCGTCATCATACTCATTATGTTGAGATACGACGTCGTGCCGTTTTCAAGAGACTCGAACAGCCCCGTGCCTATACCCGGAACGGGTATATAACAGCCTATACGATAGAGTATAAGAAATAAAACCGTCCAGTATATCTTGTGTCTTATCTCTTTTACTTTCCAAGCATTTGCCAATGTCTTAAACATTTTCCACCTCGCTTAGCCGAGCGTTACGCTTCGACTTCTGCTGTGCCGCCGGCTTTTTCGATCGCCTCTTTCGCCTTTGCAGAGAACTTTGCCGCTTTTACAGTTAAAGCGACGTTTATCTCGCCGTCTCCGAGAACCTTTAAGCCTACCGCGTTCTTTACTTCCTTTATGAGGCCGCAAGCGTAGAGAAGTTCGTAGTCTACTACCGTTCCCGCTTCAAAGCCCGCAAGTTGTTCGAGATTTACTATGGCGTATTCTTTCTTGAATTTGTTGTTGAATCCGCGTTTCGGCGCTCTACGCGTGAGCGGCATCTGACCGCCTTCAAAGCCGGGTCTTACTCCGCCGCCGCTTCTCGCCCATTGTCCTTTGTGACCCTTGCCGCTCGTCTTGCCGAGTCCCGAGCCTATGCCCCTGCCGAGCCTTTTCTTGCTCGTCTTTGAGCCTTCCGCCGGATGCAAATTATCAAGTCTCATTTTAACCTTCCTTCTCGACTTTCAGCATGTGCGAAACAAGGGCAATCTGACCCTGCAACGCCGCGTTGTCGACAAATACCTTTGATTGATGTAATTTCCTTAAACCTAAAGCCTCAAGTACCGCTTTTTGTTTAGGTAAACTGCTTATAGGGCTTTTTATAAGAGTGAGTTTTAATTTGTTTTCCATTTCCGCTCCCTCCTTACGCCTTTATCTCTTCTACGCTCTTGCCGCGAAGAAGGGCTACTTCTTCCGCAGTCTTGAGTTCGTTTAAGCCGGATATGACCGCTTTTACCATGTTAATGGGGTTGTTTGAACCGTGAGACTTAGTCCTTATGTTCTTGATACCCGCGGCTTCCATTACCGCACGAACGGGTCCGCCTGCGATAACTCCGGTACCTTCTTCAGCCGGCATCATAAGCACCGAGCCTCTGCCGAACTTGCCGATTACCGTGTGAGGAATAGTCGTTCCTACCATCGAAACCGGACGCATCGCCTTTCTCGCTTGCGCCGACGCCTTTTCGATCGCCTCGGGAACTTCGTTCGCCTTGCCGCTGCCGCAGCCGACTTTGCCGTTCTCGTCGCCGATTACTACGAGCGCGGAGAAACGCATTTTACGTCCGCCCTTTACGACTTTCGTTATGCGGTTTACGGCTATGAGTTTTTTGCAAAGCCCGTCGTCGCGGTCTTGCTTTCTTTGAGGTCTGTTATTTTCTCTTGCCATTTTATCTTCCTCCTCTTAAAACTTTAAGCCGCCTTCTCTGGCGCCCTCGGCAAGACTTTGTACTCTGCCGATGTAAAGATATCCGCCACGGTCGAAAACTACGTTCTCGATTCCCTTGGCTAACGCTTTCTTGGCAAGTTCCGCGCCTACGATCTTCGCGCTTTCGCTCTTGCTCTTGCCGTCTATAAGCGCCTTAACGTCTTTCTCCATAGTCGAGCAAGCCGCTAAAGTGTTGCCTTTTACGTCGTCTATTATCTGAGCGTAAATGTGGTTAAGACTTCTGTAAACGCAGAGTCTCGGACATTCGGCAGTCCCGGATATTTTGTTTCTTACCCTTTGATGCCTCTTTCTTCTGTCCGCATTTTTATCCATTTTTAATATCATATCGCTTTACTCCTTATTTACCGGCGGTCTTGCCTTCCTTACGTTCGATTACTTCGCCCTTGTATGCGATTCCGTAACCGTGGTACGGCTCCGGCTCTCTTATAGACCTTATCGTCGCCGCGGTCTGTCCGACGGCTACTTTGTCTATGCCTTTTACGGTTATCTCCGTCGGAGATACCACCGTCAAAGTGATGCCTTCTTTCGCCTTGAATATTACGGGATGACTGAACCCGACCGACAAGTTGATGTCCTTGCCTTGCTGAGTTACTTTCCAACCTACGCCGTTTACCGTAAGACCTTTTTCATAGCCCTTGGTTACGCCTTCGACCATGTTGTGAAGGAGCGCTCTGTAAAGACCGTGTTTCGCCCTTATCGGCGCTTCGTCGTTTACTCTCGTGACGTGCGCTACGCCCGCTTCTACCGTTATCCCGATATTTGCCGCGTCGTAGTCCTGCGTTAATGTTCCCAACGGACCTTTTACGGTTATTACACCGTTATCCGCCGTTATCGTTACGTTTGCCGGTACGGTAACCGGCGCTCTGCCTATTCTCGACATTTTCGCGCCCTCCTTACCATACATAAGCAAGAACTTCGCCGCCGTGGTTGGTCTTTCTTGCTTCCTTATCCGTCATTACGCCCTTCGGGGTGGATATTATCGCGATTCCGAGTCCGCCCAAAACCTTGGGAAGTTCTTCGCATCCGGAATAGATACGAAGTCCGGGTTTGGATATTCTCTTTAATCCGCTGATAACTCTTTCGCCTTTCGGTCCGTACTTGAGCGTGATGACTATCTTGCCCTGTACTCCGTCGTCAACGACGTCGTACTTTGCTATATATCCCTCGTCTAAGAGTATCTTCGCTATCGATTTCTTCATGTTCGAAGCGGGTATCTCTACCGTTTCGTGTTTTACAGTGAGCGCATTTCTGATACGCGTAAGCATATCTGCAATAGGATCTGTCATAGTTTAGATACCTCCTTACCAACTCGCCTTTTTTACTCCGGGAATCTGACCTTTATAGGCAAGTTCCCTAAAGCATATACGGCATATGCCGTATTTACGAAGAACCGCGTGCGGTCTGCCGCAAATAGAGCATCTCGTATATCCCCTCGTGGAGTACTTAGGCGTTTTTTTCTGTTTGTTTATCATTGCTACTTTTGCCATGATTCTATCTCCTTAATTCGCCTTAAACGGCATTCCCATTGCCTTGAGAAGTTCCAAAGCCTCTTCGTCGGTGTTCGCCGTAGTTACGATACATACGTCGAAACCTCTTATCTTTTCCACTTGATCGTATTGGATCTCGGGGAAAATAAGTTGCTCTTTTACTCCCATTGCATAGTTGCCCCTGCCGTCGAAAGACTTCGTCGGTACGCCTCTGAAGTCCCTGACTCTCGGAAGAGCGATGGATACGAGTTTATCGAAAAATTCGTACATTCTGTCGCCTCTTAAAGTCACTTTTATGCCGACGTTCATGCCCTCTCTCACCTTGAAACTCGCTACCGACTTCTTGGCTTTCGTGAGGACGGGCTTTTGTCCCGTTATCATTGCGATTTCCTGTTGCGCGATCTGAACGCTCTTCGCGTTGTCCTTGCTGTCGCCGAGTCCGTTGTTTACGGTTATCTTGACGAGTTTCGGACATTGGTTGACGTTCTTGTATCCAAAACGTTTCATAAGATACGGAACGACTTCTTCTTCGTACAACTTTCTCTTTCTGGATACGTACTTGGAATCGGTTGCAGTTTCTTTAGCAACCTGAATCTTTTTTGTTGCCATTTTTATTCTCCTTGTTCGGTTTTATCCGTCTTTTTTGCCCTTGTGGCACGTTTTTTGGGTGCGGTTTCCTTGGCTTCGGTCGCCGCTTTCGCTTTCTTTACCGCTTTCTTTGCCTCGGGCGCAACGTCAAGGCTCGCTCCGCATTTCTTGCAGACTCTTACCTTTTTGCCGTCGATCACGGTGTGGCCTACGCGCGTCGCTTTGTTGCACGCCGGGCATACCACCATTACGTTCGACGCGTCGATAGCGCCTACTTGAGATACGATTTCGCTCGTCTCGTTCGCCTTTCTCGCCTTGCGGCTCTTTTTCTGTACGTTTATTCCGTCTACTTTTACTTTATTCGCTTTCGGATCCGAGCCTATTACCTTTCCGGTCTTGCCCGCGTCCTTTCCGGTAAGTACGAGTACGGTATCGTTTTTCTTTACTTTCATATTTCCTTCTCCTTAAAGCACTTCGGGCGCAAGAGAGATTATCTTCATATACTCTTTCTCTCTTAATTCCCTCGCTACAGGTCCGAAAATACGAGTGCCTCTCGGCTGCTTTTGATTGTCTATTATTACAGCCGCGTTTTCGTCGAACCTTATATGCGTTCCGTCCGGTCTTCTGAGTCCTTTTGACGATCTTACTATTACCGCCTTGACGACGTCGCCTTTCTTTACCGCTCCGCCCGGAGTCGCGGTCTTGACGCTAGCAACTATCACGTCGCCGATATTGCCCGTCCTTCTGAACGAACCGCCGAGTACTCTTATGCACATTATCTCTTTCGCACCCGAGTTGTCGGCTACTTTTAATCTGGTCTGTGGTTGTATCATCTCGCTCCTCCTATCTTACTTCGCCTTTTCGATAATTTCGGCTACTCTCCAGTTCTTGCCCTTGGAAAGTTTTCTCGTCTCGACTATTCTTACTTTGTCGCCTATGCCGCATTCGTTGTTTTCGTCGTGCGCCTTGTATTTTTTAGACGTGCTTATCGTCTTTTTGTAAAGAGGATGCAACGCTCTCTGCGCTACGGTTACGACTACGGTCTTATCCATCTTGTCGGACGTTACGAGTCCGACTCTCTCTTTTCTTAAATTTCTTTCCATCTTCTTTCCTCCGCTTAAATGCTCGCCTTGATCTCTCTGGCACGCATTTCGGTCTTTATTCTCGCTATATCCTTCTTCGTAACGCTTATTACGTTCGGATTTTCAAGTTGACCGGTAGCGTGGCGGAAATGAAGGTTAAAGAGTTCTTCTTTTAAATCGGCGAGTTTCGTTGCCAATTCGTCATCGGTCATTCCGTGAATTTCCTGCGCTTTCATAATTAACCTTCAACTCCTTCAGTGTTATTTTCTTTCTTTATAAACTTCGTCTTTACGGGAAGTTTGTATCCGGCAAGCCTCATCGCTTCCCTGGCTACGTCTTCGGTTACTCCCGCCATCTCGAACAGTACTCTGCCCGGCTTTACTACCGCTACCCAGTACTCTACCGAGCCTTTTCCGGAGCCCATTCTCGTTTCCGCGGGTTTCTTCGTTATCGGCTTGTGCGGGAATATGTCTATCCAGACCTTTCCGCCACGACGGATAAATCTCGTCATCGCTATTCTCGCAGCCTCGATCTGGTTGGACGTTACCCATGCGGAACTTTCCGCTACCAAACCGTACTCGCCGTATGCAATCTTATTGCCTTTGGTGACCTTTCCGGTCATTCTGCCGCGATGCTGCTTTCTTCTCTTAACTCTTTTAGGCATCAACATAATTACGCTTCGCCTCCTTCAAATCTCTTGGCTTCGCCGAGTATCTCGCCTTTATACAGCCATACTTTTATTCCGATTATACCAAACGTCGTGTGCGCCTCGGCAAAACCGTAATCTATGTCGGCTCTGAGCGTCTGAAGAGGAATAGAACCGTCGTGGTATTGTTCGGATCTCGCTATTTCAGCGCCGTCCAAACGTCCGCTTACCATTACTTTTATTCCCTTTACGCCCATACGCATAGAACGGGATATCGCCTGTTTCATGCTACGTCTGAAAGACGCCCTCTTTTCAAGTTGCGCCGCTATCGACTCGGCAATGAGTTGCGCGTCTGCGTCGGGTTTCTTGACTTCTACGATATTTACGGCAACCTGCTTTCCGCCGGTGATGCGCGCGAGGTTCTTCTTCATTACCTCGATCTCCGCTCCCGCTTTTCCGATCAAAACGCCCGGACGCGCGGTATGGATGGTTATCGCGATCTTGCCCGCCGCTCTCTCGATGTATACTCTCGATATAGCCGCCGCAAAATAAGTCTTTTTAACGTATTCTCTCAAATCGTGGTCTTCTTTGATGAACGCCCCGAATTGTTTCTTGTCGGCATACCACTGAGTATCCCAACCTTTGATTATTCCTACTCTTAAACCGTGCGGATTAACTTTCTGTCCCATACCAGCCTCCTTAATTTCTCGCGTCGAGAACTACCGTTATGTGGCTAGTTCTCTTTAAGATCCTGTAGCCTCTGCCTTTGCTCATCGGCTGCATTCTCTTTAAGGTCGGACCTTGGTCGGCGTAGCACTCCGCAACGAACAAATCGTGCGGATTCATGCTGAGGTTATGTTCCGCGTTCGCCGCTGCCGATTGCACCGCTTTCTTTATAGGCTCCGCTCCGGCTTTGTTTACGTTCTCGAGTATCGCTATCGCCTCGTCTACTTTTTTACCCCTGATTACGTCGAGTACTACTCTTACTTTGTAGGGAGATATTCTTATATACTTAGCGACCGCTCTCGGTCTTTTGTCTTTATTTTCCTCAATTCTCTGAGTCTTTAACTTCATATTCTTAGCCATCGTTTATTACCTCCGTCAGCCCGTAGTCTTGGATCCGGCATGACCTTTGAACGTTCTCGTCGGCGCAAACTCTCCGAGTTTTGAACCAACCATATCTTCGGTTATATATACGGGAACGTGCTTTCTGCCGTCGTGTACGGCTATCGTATGACCGACCATCTGAGGGAATATAGTCGAACTTCTCGACCAAGTCTTTAAGACCGTCTTTTTGTTCTCGGCGTTGAGCGCTTCAACTCTTTGAAGTAATCTCGCCTGAACGTAAGGTCCTTTCTTTACGCTTCTTGACATATTCTTCTATCCTCCTCAATTAACTCTCTTGATAATGAATTTATCGGTCTTGTTCTTCTTCTTTCTCGTCTTGTAGCCGAGTGCGGGCTTGCCCCACGGAGTGAGCGGACCTGCATGACCTATCGGCGAGCGTCCTTCACCGCCGCCGTGCGGGTGATCGTTCGGGTTCATTACCGAACCTCTTACCGTCGGTCTTATGCCCATGTGTCTCGTCTTTCCCGCTTTACCTACTCTTACGATTTCGTGGTCCAAGTTTCCGACCTGTCCGATCGTAGCCTTGCACTTTACCGAAACGTATCTCATTTCGCCGCTCGGCATTTTTAAAGTAGCCATCCCGTTCTCTTTAGCCATAAGTTGAGCGGCCATGCCCGCAGCCCTTGCGATCTGTCCGCCTTTGCCCGGCTGAAGTTCGATGTTGTGGATCGTGCTACCTACGGGTATGTTCTCGATCGGAAGCGCGTTACCCGTCTTGATGTCCGCGTTTTCGCCGGACTCAATTTTGTCGCCCACCGAAAGCCCGAACGGTGCGAGGATATATCTCTTCTCGCCGTCCGCATACACCAAAAGCGCGATGTTCGCGGATCTGTTCGGATCGTACTCGATACTCTTTACTACCGCAATGATACCGTCTTTATTTCTTCTGTAATCGATAATGCGGTATTTTCTCTTGTTTCCGCCGCCTCTGTGACGAACGGTTATTCTGCCTTGCGCGTTTCTACCCGCCGTGTGTCTTTGATCTTCCAAAAGCGATCTCTCGGGAGTAGTCGTAGTTATCTCTTCAAACGTGCTTACCGTCATGAAACGGCGAGCCGATGAAGTCGGTTTATATCTCTTTATACCCATTTGTTATTCCTCCCAATTACTGCAACGAATCGAAGAAAGCAATTCCCTTGCTGTCTTTCTTTAAGGTTACTATCGCTTTTTTGTAGTCTGACGTATAACCCTGACTTCTGCCCATTCTCTTTAATTTGCCGTGGCAGTTAGCCGTGTTTACTTTTTCAACCTGCACGTCGAATCTCTTTTCTACTTCGAGTTTGATTTCCGTCTTGTTGGCGTCTTTCGCTACGACAAAGGTGTACTTCTTATCCTTTATCATAGAATAACTCTTTTCGGAAAGAATCGGTCTAAGTATTACTTCTCTTTCCATTATTCTCCGTCAGCCTCCTTTTCCTCTTCTTCGTCGCCTTCTACTATATATGCGTCTTGCAATTTAAGCACGGCGTCTTTCGCTATTACGACCACTGCGTTTTTAACTACTTCGTAAGTGCTGAGTTCATCTATCGGCATAGTGCTTAAACCGTAAATATTTCTCGCAGCCCTTATCACCAACGCGTCGTTGTCGTTCATTACCATAAGAACGGTCGAATCGAAGTTGAACGCCTTTAAAAACGCCATCATCTCTTTAGTCTTACCGTCTTTTACCGCTATCTCGTCGATAACGTAAAACTCGTTATCCGCAATCTTTTTGGAAAGCGCCGAGAAAAGCGCGGTACGCTTGGCGGTCTTGTTCATCTTCTTGGAGAAGTCTCTCGACTTCGGCGCAAACACTACTCCGCCCTTTATCCACTGCGGCGCCCTCGTCGAACCTTGACGAGCGTTGCCCGTGCCTTTTTGTCTCCAAGGCTTTCTGCCGCCGCCGCGAACTTCGGTCCTCGTCAACGTACCTTTCGTTCCCTGACGATCGTTCGCAAGCCTCGTTACGACCGCTTGATGAATAAGCGGCTCGTTGTATTCTATCTCGAACAAGTCCGCGGAAAGTTCTATCGTTCCCGTTTCCTTACCGTTCATATTATATACTTTAACGTTTGCCATTTTCTCTTCCTCACTTCACCGTATCGGTAACCGTTATTATTCCGCCTTTCGGTCCGGGGATAGCGCCTTTTATCAAGAGTACGTTTCTCGCCGCGTCTACCTTTACCACTTCAAGATTTTGTATCGTTACCCTTTCGTTACCGTACTGACCGGGCATATGCTTATTCTTGAATACCCTCGACGGCGAACTGTTCGCACCCATAGAACCCACTTCTCTGTGTACGGGGCCTACGCCGTGCGTCATCTTGAGTCTGTGTTGATTCCATCTCTTTATAACGCCAGAAAATCCGTGACCTTTCGTCATACCCACTACGTCTACCTTGTCGCCCTCGGCGAAAGTTTCGACCGTAAGCACTTGTCCTACCGTATACGCGGATATATCGTCGAGCCTGAACTCTTTAAGCACCTTATGCGGCGCTACGCCGGCTTTTTTGAACTGACCCGCTTCGGGTTTGTTGAGCGCTTTCTCTTCTACAGCGCCGAACGCTACTTTCAAGGCTTCGTATCCGTCTTTTTCCTTAGTCTTTATCTGGACTACCGGACAGGGACCTGCCTCTACTACGGTGACGGGGATTACTTTTCCGTCTTGGGAAAAGATCTGCGTCATACCAAGTTTCTTTGCAATGATTGCTTTATTCATAGATAAAGTTCACCTCCGTATATTGTTTTTGTTTTTACAGTTTGATTTTTACGTCTACGCCTGCGGGAAGATGGATGCTGTCGAGTATTTTGGCGTTCGTGGAATATATGTCGATAAGTCTTTTGTGAGTTCTTATCTCGAACTGCTCTCTGCTATCCTTGTACTTGTGGGGCGAACGAAGAATTGTCACCACTTCTTTTTCGGTGGGAAGGGGTATAGGACCGCTCACTTTCGCGCCGGCTTTCTTCATCGTCTCAACGATTCTTTCCGTTGCCTGGTCTACCATCTTGTGGTCGTAAGCCGCAAGTTTGATTCTGATTTTCTGACCTGCCATTTTTCTACCTCCGTTTTATACTAACGTTTTATCAACTTTGCCGTGTGTGTCGAGCATATCCGCATAAAAAAATCACTCGCCGCTGTGTATTTCATGCAAGTGAAATCCTTCTGCTTTATCCTCGCAGTTAGTCGCAAGAGTTAAACTCTCACATTTGTCAACGAAAATTATCTTCCCTACCTTACGTTTGGGGTATATCCCCACAAAAAGGCGAGGTTTAAAGTAACTTTTCGTCTCAACCCATATAACACAGCGTATCAATTTTACTAAATCAAGGAAATATTGTCAAGCGTTTTTATAGACTTTTTAAAACTTTTTTAAAAATTTTTTATCCGCCGTGAATTTTGGTATATATTATATATTGATTATATGCGTAAGCCCTATCGTCGCCGACGGGCTTACGCGCATTTTCGTTTTGTTCGTATTTTTAAGCGTCAATCTTTCTGAAAGCCGCAAGCCAGGCGTCCGCTATGAGTTTCCCGCCCGCTACGTCCGGATGAACGCCGTCGTATAAGTAATACGCCGCACCGTGTTTCGCCGCCGCCTCGTCCAACTTCTCCTGGAGCGGCACGAATTCCGCGCCGTATTCTCTCGCGAGTTTTTCGACAACTCTCGCGTATTTCTTGACTTCGCAAAATTCTTCGTAGCGCTCTTCCGTTGCACTACCTTTTAACACGAACGGCTCTAACAAAATAAACTTTGCGTTCGGCAACCTTTCCTTAGTGTCCTCTATAAGCATACGGTAAACTTTTTCGTAGCGCTTTATGTCTACGCCGTTTTCGGCGAATATTTCGTGCCAAACGTCGTTTATACCTATAAGAATACTTATAACGTCCGGCTCTAAATTCCACAAATCGCATTTTATGCGCGCGTATAAATCCACAACTCTGTTGCCGCTTATTCCGCGATTGATAATATCGTACTTCTCGGGATTTTCACCCATAAGCGTACTCGACGCGTAATTAACGTAGCCCACGCCGTAGCTGAACGCGTTTTTGTCAACTTCGCGACTTCTGCCCATATCGGTTATTGAGTCGCCGTAAAAGAGTATTTTCATAAACTATCTCCTATTAATAAATTTTTTCAGTTGTCGGTTATAAGACTTTCGTCGTCCAAAAGCCGTATAAATTCCTTGACCGCAAACGTGCGGATCGAAACGTCTTTATTGAGTATTACGCCCGTGGCTCTTAGCGGCAACGACGGCGATACCTTTATTTCGTGAAGTTCCTTTTTGGCGAGCGGGTCCAAGATAAATCTTCTCGGAATACACGCTATCCCAAGCCCGTTTTTCGCCATTTCGATCAGTAGTTCGACAGACCCCGCCTCAAATTCGGGAACAATCGTGATATTGAGCGATTCAAGAAAGTTTATTATCTCTTTCGTAGTCGTGGTGGAACTGTCGAGCATAAGTATCGGATAGTTCGGAATATCTTTTAAGTCGATAGTCTTATCGAAGAGATTAGCGTACTTATCCGACGCAACGAATATGTCTTCGAGCATACCCGTTTGTCCGGTAAGCATTACGTCCTTATCGTATATGGGAAGATTTACGAACCCAACGTCCGCCTTTCCCGACTTTACGAAATCGAGCGCCTCTTTCGTCGTGCTGTCTTTAAAGGAGATATTTACGTTCGGATACAGATCGTGATACTTCTTAATGTACGGCATCAAAAAGTGCGTGACCGTCGTCGACGCCGCGCTTATCGTAAGCGAGCCGGTTGCGATGTTTTTGAGTTCTTTGAACTTGTCCTCCGCTCCGTCAAGCATCTTTATCGCCTTTTCGACTATATCGAAAATCTGCTTGCCGCCCGAATCGGTAAGTTCCATGCCGCGGCTTACGCGGTTGAAGAGTTTTCCGCCGAGTTGGGTTTCGAGTTGCTTTATCGCCTGCGATACGGCGGGCTGAGATATGTACAACTCTTCCGCGGCTTTCGTCAGACTTCCCACTTTCGCTACGGTATAAAACACTCTGTATAAATCGAGATCTACCATATCTGCCTCCTATTTCCCTACGCAAAATTTGCTGAATATTTCGTCTATTATACTCTCGGACGCGGTTTCGCCGCTCACTTCGCCGAGTTGGTCCCACGCGGTCTTTATATCCGACGCTATGAGTTCGAGCGCCGCCGCCGAAAAGTTCTTCTCCGCCGCCTCGAGCGTTTCTTTGGCGGATTTTAAAGCGATATAATGCCGTTCCTCCGTCAAAAAGTCTCCGCCGAGGTCGATTTTCCCTCCGACCGCCCGCTGAAACAGCATTTCTTTGAGTTCGTCTATACCCTCGCCCGTAAGCGCCGACACGCGTATATCCGCCGCGAAACGCCCTTCGTCTTTATCGCATTTGTTCGCCACGATTATTCTGTTTTCGTTCTCGGTTTCTTTGAGTACGTTCTCGTCCTCTTCGGTAAGATCGGAAGAACCGTCTAAAACCACGACGCAAATATCGCTGCCCTTTATTATCTTTTTGGCGCGCTCTACGCCTACGCTTTCGATTTTATCGTCGCTGTCTCTTATTCCGGCGGTATCGCTTAAGAAAAATCGCACTCCGCCGATATGTATTTCGCCCTCGACAACGTCCCTCGTAGTTCCCGCCACCGGCGAAACTATCGCCTTGTCGTAGTCCAAAAGCCTGTTTAAAAGCGAACTTTTTCCCGTGTTCGGTTTGCCGAGGAGCGCAGTTTTAACGCCCGACTTTATCGCTCTGCCGCTGCGGTAACGCGAAATTATTTCTTCCACTTCGCCTTTTACTTTTGCCACCGTCTTTTTTATCTCGTCGTAGTTATCCTCGACAACGCCCTCTTCGGGGTAGTCTATCCCCGCGTCGATAAACGCGAGCGCATAAGTCAACTCCGACTGCAACGACTTTATCTTTTCCGTAAGTTTTTCGCGGTATAAATAATACCCCGCCTTTACCTCGCCGACGCTCTCGCTGTTTATCATATCGATAAGCCCTTCGCACGATGCGAGACTCATCTTCCCGTTTAAAAACGCGCGCTTAGTGTACTCGCCTTTCGTCGCCGGGCGAACGCCGAGCGAATATATCTTTGAAAGTATGCCCGTAGTTATCGCTATTCCGCCGTGAGAGTGGAACTCCACCACGTCCTCGCCCGTAAACGATTTCGGCGCTTTGAAATACACGCACATTCCGAAGTCCGTAAACCCCTCGCCGCATATCTCGCCGACGTACATTTTATACGGCTCGAAGTCCTTTACTTTCACGCCGCCGAGAGGCTTGAATATCTTCTCCGCAACGGCTATCGCCCCGTCGCCGCTTACGCGTATCACGGCAACCCCGCCCACGCCTATCGCCGTGGAAAGCGCCGCTATAGTATCGTTAATCATGAAAACAAGTCGTCGCCGTTATCGTTCGGGCGATTTCTCTCCGCAGTATTATCTTCGCCTAACGGCGCGCCGCTATCGTCAGTAAACGGATCGTCGTCGCTCGAGTCGAATTCCTCGAACGGCTCTTCGCCTTTTCTCTCCTCGCGTCGTTTACCGCCGTCGTATCCCCCGCCGTAATTCCCGTAAGGATTGCGGTAATTGCCGTAAGAACCGCGGTAGTAATTCGCTCTCGACGCGGCGTAACGCGCGTACCCGACCTTTTCTCGGTCTCTGAGCATAAACAGGAATATCGCGTAGAAAAGCGGAGTATCGAACAAAATATCCACCGCCACGCTTATTATCGAATACTTCATAGCCTTTTCGGGCGCGTAGGCTCTGAATACGTTCATATAAAGCATTATCGACGAAATCAAAAACGCAAGCGAGAACAATCCGCTTAAAAGATTAAACAGGCGCGTGGTATTGTTTATCACAAGCACGTCTGCCGTAACGGGGTCCGCATCCGCAAGCGCCAGAATATTGAGAAGAGTCGGAACCGTTCCGAAACCGTCTACAAGCGCCGACGTAACTACCCAGAGCGACGAAGAAATTATCGCCGTATACAGCCAACCGATATTTCGTCTTGCCGACGGCGTAGTATCGTCCTGCAAAAGACCTATCAGGTAAAAACAAGCGCACGGAATGAACGCGAGCCATAAGTGATTAAGGTTTTGCCGCTTTGCCATTTTGTAGATAGCCGCGCTCCTCAACCCGTAGAACACCGCGTATTCCACAAGCCTTAAACCGATCGTCGTCGACACGGTAAAAATAAAACCGAATTTAGTCAAATACCCGTCGAATACGTCGTAAATAACCGAACTGTTAATAATTAATTCGTAAAACAATGAATAAAACATATTTTCTCCGTTTAGTCAAATATTCCGTCAAAGCGGTTTCCGTTATAAAAACCGTCTTGACTATATAAACATAATCAATATCGCCTTTGTCGAGTTTTGCTTTCAAGCGGCTCCGATATTAAAACCGTCTTGACTATATAAACATAAGCGCTATCGCAATCACTCCGCCAGTCGCCAAAAGCAACGAGGAGATAACGGCGTTGGATTTACAGTTCATTTTGCGTAATTTCCCGCAGATATAATATCTTTTGCCGTCGTCAAAGTTTTTATCTCCGAGTTCGACGACGTCGTAGCAGGATTTAAACTCCGCAACTCCGTCCAAAAACACGACGTAGCGTTTCGCGTTTTTATCCGAACAGTTCGGCGAATCGCCGTTTTTAACCTTTAAAGCGAGTTTGTAAAAATAAAGCGAACCCACGATAAGACAGGTTATACCTATTACTATGCACGCCGCGTCGGTTACATACGGGACGTAGAGAAAAATCGGCTCGGTTATAAGTTCCGTCGAAATCAAAACGGTAAAGGCGGTTGAGAACAGATTATTGAAAAAGTGCATCGCGCTGCCGACGAGTTGATTTTTGGTGAGTATTACCGCCGTGCCTATCGCGATCCCGCCGAAAAACTGGAGTATCAACTGACTGAAATTGCCGTGCATGAGCGAAAACGCCATAGACGATATTATCACGGCGGCGAACGCGCCGAAACTCTCGAGTCCGCGCATTATTATTCCGCGGAACATCATTTCCTCTATGATTGCGGGAAGGACGGATATAAGCGCGAGATAGACGACGAAGAAAAGCGGAGTGAAATCGCTTTGATTTATTTTGCTCGGAAAATACGAGCCGACGATTTTTTCCGCGTCCTCGCCGAAACGAAGATGAACGTAGTAAAACGTGAGCATAACTCCCATTATAAGAACTATTCCCATAAGTATCGCCACGCCGTCGAATTTTGCCCTGTACCCTCCGCCGTCGAACGGATTTACCCGCCGCAATTTAGCGAAAACCGCCGCCGAAAGCAGTATTATCGACTGCGAAACTATCGCGTTTACCGACGCGTAAGCGTAGTAATCGAACTCGTAAAGCGCATTAAACGCGCTCTTAAACATCCACGAAAGGGCGAGCGGAATAAAGTAAAACGCCGATAAAACGAGTATATACGCAAGCGCGCTGTCGGTAGTATTAAACCTGTTTGGATTATACGCCCTGCCGTAAGGATTTCTATCTTTTAAACTCAATTATACGCCTCTAAAAGTTGTTCAATTCTGTCTTTTATGTCTTTGGCGGCTGAAGCTATCTCCACTTCGCCCTTATACGACTTGTCCCTGTAAGACAACTCCACAACGCCCTTATCGAAGTTTTTACGGCTTACAACCGCGCGAACGGGTATCCCGAACAGATCGGCGTCGGCGAACATAGCCCCGGCGCGTATATCTCTGTCGTCGTACAACACCTCGACTCCGCTTGCGGTTAAATCTTCGTAAAGTTTATCGGCAGCCGCCTTTATCTCCGCGTCCTCTGATTGCAAACAGCAGATCTCGACCTGCCACGGCGCTATGGAGATAGGCCAGATAGGACCGTAATCGTCGTGTTGCTCCTCGCATATCGACGCGGCAAGTCTGCCCACGCCTATACCGTAACAACCCATTATCGGGTTTTTTCTGCCGCCGTCGCTGTCGACGTAAGTCATATCCATCGCTTTGGTGTATTTCGTTCCGAGTTGGAAAATATTGCCCACTTCTATGCCGCGGCGGACTTTTATCGTAGGCTTGCCGCAACACGGACATATCCCGCCGTCGAAAGCCTTCGCTACGTCCACATATTCGACTTCGCCTACGTCACGGGCGATATTGACGTTCTTTAAATGATAATCTTTTTTATTCGCGCCGGTAAAGAGCGAATTTATTCCCTTTAAAGATCTGTCGTATACGACTTTCGCTTTGCCTTTAAAGTCCTTTAAACCGATAAAGCCCGCGACTATGCCGCTCTCCTCGGTAATCGTCCCCGCGTGGACTTCTCCGCCGAGGCAGTTCCTCAGTTTGGTTTCGTTTACCTCGAGATCTCCCCTTAAAAACACCACGACGTATTCGTCCGTCAGATTCATTTGATACACTACCGCTTTCGCGCTCGCTTTAAGGTCTACGCCGAGTTTTTTGACGAGGGTATCCATATCCTTCATATGCGGGGTATAAACTTCTTCGATTTCGCCTATCGCATTTTCGTCGTTTTTGACTATGCAATCGGCAACTTCCACGTTCGCCCTGTATCCGCAATCGTCGCAAATTGCGAGCGAATCCTCGCCGATGTCGGTCAAAAGCATAAATTCGTGCGAGACGTTTCCGCCCATCATTCCGCTGTCGCTTTTTACCGCAATCACGTTCTTCGCGCCCGCGCGGCGGAAGATATTTTCGTATGCGACGTAGCATTTTTCGTAGTACTCTTCGAGGTCTTTTTGCGAGGTATGGAAAGAATACGCGTCTTTCATCGTAAACTCTCTAACGCGTATAAGCCCGCCCCTCGCGCGAGGCTCGTCGCGGAATTTTGTCTGGATTTGGTATATCATAAACGGGTAATCGGTATACGACTTAGCGGTATCGCGCGCCATATGCACAGCCGCCTCTTCGTGGGTCATTCCGAGTACCATTTTCGTGTTGTTGCGGTCGGTAAACCGAGCCATTTCGCTGCCGATAGAGGTGTATCTGCCCGATTCCTCCCATAAAGACGCCGGCATTACCACGGGAAAAAGAACTTCCTGACCATCGATTTTATCCATTTCTTCCCTTATTATCTTTTCGATTTTTGCGGTTATACGCTTTGCGGGATTGAAAAGCGAATAACTTCCCGTGCACATAAACTTCATATAGCCGCCTTTCATCATAAGCGCGTGGCTCGCTATAACGCAGTCTTTAGGCGTTTCTTTAAATCTGTTTCCGAGCAATTTTCTTACAAGCATATTCTACTCCGTATAATTCTTTCATTATATATACATTATTATACATTTTATTTTAGAAATTGTAAAGTGATTGATGACTTTTTCTTGACGTTGAAATCGTTTTTTATGGATTTTTTACTTGAAATAATCGACTGTAAGTGGTATAATGTAATTGAAACTTTTTAAGGAGATTTTTATGAATACAGACGCATTGGCAATCAGCACCGTAAGAGTATTATCCGCAGAGGCTATCGAAAAGGCAAAATCCGGACACCCCGGGCTACCGCTCGGCAGCGCTCCGATAGCGTACACGCTTTATAAGCGATTTTTGAAATTCAACCCGAAAAACCCGAAATTCTGCGACAGAGACAGATTTATCCTCTCCGCCGGACACGGGAGTATGCTGCAATATTCGCTACTTCACATCTTCGGCTACGATATTTCGATGGAGGACATCGAAAACTTCCGCCAACTCGGTTCTAAAGCCGCGGGACACCCCGAATACGGGCTTTGCCCCGGAGTAGAAATCTCCACAGGACCTTTAGGTCAAGGCATAGCAAACGCCGTCGGCATGGCGATGGCGGAATCCCGACTTGCCGCGGAGTTTAACCGCGACGGTTACGATATCGTAGACCATTATACCTACGCGCTATGCGGCGACGGTTGCTTAATGGAGGGAATTTCCGGCGAGGCGGCGTCGCTTGCAGGCACGTTAAAACTCGGAAAACTTATCGTTATCTACGATAAAAACAATATATCGATAGAGGGAAACACCGACATCGCGTTTACCGAGGACGTAGGGCTTCGCCACGAGGCTTACGGTTGGCAAGTCCTTAAGGTGGACGACGGTAACGATACCGACGCCTTTGCGGCGGCTGTTGAAAAAGCGAAGGCGGAAAAGGATAAGCCCTCGCTTATAATCGTAAAGACCGTGATAGGTTACGGCTCGCCGAAAGCGGGTACGGCGGGAGTACACGGCGCTCCGCTGGGCGCGGAAGGCATAGCCGCTTTGAGAAAAAATCTCGGGTACGACTATCCG